>CAYFRV010000339.1:0-3042 GCA_964345495.1 uncultured Bacteroidales bacterium
CTGATACATTCAGAAACCACTTTTTGACATGCGTTTCTGTTGCCTAGCTCACAAGCTTTATGGAAAGCATCACAAGCCTCTGCTTTGTTGCCAAGCCTAAATTCTGACATGCCAATGTTATACAGGGCGTAATGGTTGTTGGGGTCTAAATCCAGCACCTCTTCAAAATCCTCAATAGCTTTTTCGTATTGTTCCTTTTTATAAAATAAGTATCCTCTATAAACAAACACATTCGGATTGTGGGAATTAATATCCAAAGCTTTTGAATAATTAACCAGGGCTTTTTCTGAGTCTCCTATCTTCTGATAAGTAGCGCCTTTGGTTACAAAAATTTTATTTAACAGCTTATCATCATTTTCGACTAACCCCTGGGCTTTATTGATGCTCTCAAGTGCACCCTGAAAATCCTCTCTTTCAAGAGCTATTTTCGCTTTTAAAAAATAGAAGACAGGCTTTTGAGGATATTCTTCCAGAGCATTTTTGACTTTTCTGTTTGCCTTTGAATATTTATTTCTTCCCATCAGCACTTTCACTTTAGCCTCCATTGCGGGTGCATACGTCTCATTAATATCGAGGACTTCGTCAATTTTATCTTCAGCTTCCTTATAATCTTCAATATCCATCAAGTCTTGTCCCAGTTCAAGAAGTGAATCCAACTTTGCAGTGTTCTGTGTTTGAGCAGAATGGCTGGCAAGAATAAAAAAGGATAGCAAAAACAGTAAACCGTATCTTTTAACTAGAAAATTGATCAATTGCAACATCTTTAAGTTTTTATTTCTGTGACAACGTACTTTCAAAAAGTGTTCTATGTAAAATAGATCTGCCCAGAGTAAGCTCATCTGCAAACTCCAGATCATCACCAATAGATATACCCCGCGCTATTGTCGAAATTTTAACCGGGTATTCTCTAAATCGCTTATACAAATAAAAATTTGTCGTATCTCCCTCCATAGTTGTACTTAATGCAAGTATAATTTCTTCTACGTGATCAGACTCGATTTTGTTTTGTAAATTTTCCACATTTAAATCTGAAGGCCCAATACCGTCCATTGGAGATATTATTCCACCAAGAACATGATAGATTCCATTATATTGCTGCGTATTTTCAATGGCAATTACGTCACGGCTGTTCTCAACTACACAGACAACAGAACTATTTCGCTTTGGATCTGCACAAATCGGGCATAATTCGTTATCGGAAATCACATTGCACGACTTACAGCGCTTGATCTCTTCCCGTAATTTGATAATGGTATTCCCAAATTGCTTTACCTCTTCTTTCTCCTGATTCAGCAGATGCAGCACTAACCGGAAGGCTGTCTTCCTGCCTATTCCGGGAAGTTTAGCAAATTCATCCACAGCGTCTTCCAGCAATTTTGAAGAAAAATAGTGAATATCCATTAGTCTTTAATTTTATGTCAAAAATAATAATATCATTTTAATAGTTTGATAACGTTACAAAAGTTTTAATTGTTTTTATTATTCTTGCAGAATGAATTGAATGATAAATTTACAAAGTGAAATCATAGTATGAATCCATCGACTGTCATATTTATTATTACAGGATACTTTGCTCTTCTGCTGATAATTTCTTTCTTCACAGGAAAAAATGCAAACAATCAGTCTTTTTTCCTCGGAAATCGGAAATCGCCCTGGTACATTGTTGCATTCGGCATGATAAGCGCCACTTTATCGGGTGTTACATTTATCTCGGTTCCGGGATATGTTATGGACAGTCAGTTTTCATACATGCAGATTGTACTTGGTTATTTGCCAGGCTACCTGGTCATTGCTCATATTCTTATGCCAATGTACTACCGGTTAAACCTCACATCTATCTATACTTACCTTGAAAGACGGTTTGGTTTGAAATCATATAAAACAGGCGCATCGTTCTTTCTCCTTTCACGCACGATTGGAGCAGCTTTCAGATTATTTTTGGTAGCCAATGTACTTCAAATCACCTTATTCAACCAGTGGAATATCCCCTTTGAAGCAACAGTAGTGATTACCATTCTGCTTATATGGCTTTACACCTTCAAGGGCGGAATCAAAACAATCATCTGGACAGACAGTCTGCAAACACTTTTTATGTTAACTGCTGTTGGAGTAACTGTCTATCTGATCAGCCAAAACCTGAATCTGGGTTTTTCGGGTATGGTCGAAACCATAGCAGACAGCAAAAACTCCAAAATTTTCTTCTTTGAAGACTGGAACCATGAATATCACTTTATAAAGCAATTCTTAGCAGGAGCTTTTATCACCATAACCATGACAGGACTTGACCAGGATATGATGCAGAAGAACCTGAGCTGCAGAAATATTAAAGAAGCGAAGAAAAATATGTACTGGTTCAGTCTCGGATTGGTTCCGGTAAACTTGCTTTTCATGTCGCTTGGAGCAATGCTTATTATTTATGCAAAGAGAGAAGGAATTCCGCTACCTGAGCAATCCGATGATTTGTTCCCTATTATAGCAACACAAGGCTACCTTGCTCCTGCTGTTGGTTTTTTCTTTTTGCTAGGCTTAGTAGCAGCAGCGTATTCCAGCGCCGACTCAGCTTTAACAGCGTTAACCACTTCTTTCACTGTGGATATCCTGAACACCAAGAACATGAAAGAAAAAGCACTGAAATTGCTAAGAAAAAAAGTTCATGTTGGCGTTTCAGCCGTTTTAGCCATAATCATTATTATTTTCAATATCGTAAACGACCAAAGTGTAATCAGCGCCCTTTTCACCATTGCAGGTTATACGTATGGGCCGCTCCTTGGCATGTACTCATTTGGCCTGTTCACCAAAATGCAGGTAAAAGACAAATGGGTTCCACTTATAGCAATACTTTCGCCGATTATCAGCGGAATAATTAGCTTCAATTCAGAGTTCTTATTCAATGGTTACAAATTCGGGTTTGAACTATTAATCATGAACGGATTACTCACATTTATCGGACTGTTGATTGTTGCCAGGAAAAAGATGCGATAATTCGTTAAATTTTGGCTCACTTTTCGTGATCAATTTCATAATCAACAGCAACCTTATCGC
>CAYFRV010000340.1:0-3038 GCA_964345495.1 uncultured Bacteroidales bacterium
AAGGCATTCACTCAAGAACAGATTTCGATTTAACACAACATCAGGAATTTTCCGGTAAAAAAATCCAGTATTTTGATCCCGAGCGAAACGAAAGTTACGTTCCTTATGTAGTAGAAACCTCAATTGGTCTGGATCGAATGTTCCTTGCCGTCCTTTCAGCAGCCTATCACGAAGAAGAAGTGCCAAAGGAAAACGGAAAATCGGAACAGCGCGTAGTCCTGAAACTCCCGCCGGCTTTAGCGCCTATTCAGCTTGCTGTGCTTCCGCTCGTGAAAAAAGACGGGCTGCCCGAAAAAGCACGTGATATCATAGACGAGTTAAAGCTGGATTTCATCTGTCAGTATGAAGAAAAGGACAGCATCGGAAAACGTTACCGAAGGCAGGATGCCATTGGCACACCTTACTGCATCACCATCGACCATAAAACCCTGGAAGACGATACGGTAACCATTCGTGACAGAGATACAATGGAACAGGAAAGGGTTTCAGTAAGCGAACTGTCAACTATTCTCGATAAAAAGGTAAATATGAAGCATTTGTTGAAGGAGTTGATCTAAAAGCCGGTTAAAATTCTTTTATGGAACAGAAGCGGAAAAAAGTTTTGATTATTACATACTACTGGCCGCCTGGTTCTGGTCCCGGAGTGCAGAGATTTCTTAAAATGTCCGGATTTCTATATGATTTTGGGTGGGAGCCTGTTATATTAACCGTTAAAAATGGAAGTTACCCTTCAACAGATAGTAGTTTAGTTAATGAAATTCCTGAAGCGCTTAGAGTCTATAAAACAAAAACACTTGAGCCCTTTGCAATTTTTAATCTGTTAAGTGGCAAAAAGGGGAAACAGGTTGGTGTTGGTATGATTGGACTTCAGGATAAAAAGAACACGGTAAAAAGGATTTCTTTGCATATACGCGCTAATTTATTTTTACCTGATGCACGAAGAGGTTGGGTTCCATTTGCCTTTAAAAAAGCAAAAAAACTGCATAAAAAGCTAAATTTTGATGCAGTAGTGACAACCGGTCCGCCTCATAGTTCACATATTATTGGATATAAGTTAAAGAAGTGTATAGGTATTCCCTGGCTTGCAGACATGAGGGATCCATGGGTTAATAACTTTTTTAACGCCGCACTCCCACGAACAAAATTTGCGAAACAAATCGAACAAAAGTTTGAGAACAAAATCATTAAAAATGCAGACTTTGTTACAGTTGTAAGTCCCGGCCTAAAGGAGGAATTTGAAGACAGGAATAACAATATAGGGGTTGTTTATAATGGCTTTGATCAGGAGGATATTCCCGAAATTGAAAATTACCAAAGCAAGAGATTTTCTCTGTCATACATAGGAAATTTTAAGCCGAATCAGAATATCGATGCTTTATGGCAGGCAATTAGAGAGCTGTGCGAAGAAATACCCGGGTTCAAAGAACATTTCAATATATCATTGACTGGAAATGTAGATTCGGTCATTAAGAAAAGGCTGGAAGAAAAAGATTTGTTCAGGATAAGCACCATCCAACCATTTGTCCCGCATAGAGAAGCTACAAAACTAATGAATCAATCGCACCTTTTATTGTTTATTGTTCCAAAAGCTAAGGGTAATCGACTTATTATTACAGGAAAATTGTTTGAGTACATAGCCATTCGCTCCCCGATTCTTTCGATTGGACCGCTTGATGGAGACGCTTCTAAAATATTAAGTCAGGCAGGACGGGATCCTATGATTGATTATTCAGACAAAGAAAAGATAAAAACTCAGATAAGTGCTTATTATAAGAAATGGTTAGAGCAAGAGAAATACAATTTTAAGCACTCCTCTTCTGATTTAAAAAAATTTAGCCGTTATGCATCAGCGGAAAATCTTGCGAAGATATTAAAAACCATTGGCACATGAAAAATGCAAAAGAAATAGATATTTCAGGATATAAAGAAGATCATAGCTTCTATCCCGAATTTAAACTGTTGATTACTATTAAGAGTTTTGATCTGCAAGCAATCCGTGAACGATATTTAAAGAATAAAAATAAAAAATCGAACAGAACAGGTAGTGTAAATCGCAGAGAAGTTGCATTGGGTGGTGTTTGTGAGTTAACAATCAAAGCCGGTAAGGTTGTTCACTCAGAAATTTTAAATGAATTTCCAGAGCCCAGAGGAGTGGACAGCTATAAAAATGTTACTGCTTTTTCTTCAGAAAACAAGGTTCATCTTTTACAGGGGGAAACACTAAAAACCATTTCAAACCCATGGTTCAGCTACATTCATACAATCGATATTGAAAAAGAACAATCGAACAGAATGCTGGTAAGTTCTTCCGGCTTCGACTGTATTTTTGAATATTCACTTGAAGATTCAATGAAAACTTTTGAATGGTTTGCCTGGGAAAATGGATTTAATCATGGGATTGACCCGGAAACCTCGGAAAAGTTGTTCCTTACACGAAAAAAGGAAGAGGCGGAAAAATACCAGGCAGAAGGAAAAAACTATCTTTTTATTTCAGACCCGGAAAATCAGACGCTCCCGACAGCTAAAAGAGCTGCATTTATAAATTCAGTCGTTTATGATCCTTTTGATAAAAGAAACGTAATAGCAACCTTTTTTCATGAAGGGGCCGTTTATCAAATTGAGCGAAGTACCGGAAATACCGAAAAAGTTCTTGATGGCCTGAATAATCCGCATGGAGGAATGAAACTGGGAGCGGAAAACTATATGGGAACCAGTACCAGGGGTGGCGAAATTGTCATTGGAAATAAAAACAATCAAACCCGCTATAGTTTTATAAATTTGAGGGGAAAACCCGAATTCTTAAGAGATATGGAATGGGTTCAGAACACCAAAATAGTTGATAACAATTTTATTGCCATAGATTCCAACCGAAATGCTTTTGCGATAATTAACCCCGAAAAAGAGTTGATATCCTTTGTTGAATTTGATCCCAACTGGGCAATTCAGGATTTAGTCGTATCATACCTCAACGAAGAGCAGAAAAATATAATACGTAATATCAAAAAGCATTATTAATCAGGCTGAACAGTCACATAGTC
>CAYFRV010000341.1:0-3010 GCA_964345495.1 uncultured Bacteroidales bacterium
GCTTTAAAACTTACCCACACTTTTTTACCTTTATCCAGGTGAAAACGCTGATAGCTTGCTGATGTGATAATCGCAGCAATTTCTACTCCAATATCGATAATTACCTCTAAACCACTTACAGAAGGAATAACATCAATAATTTCGCCCCTGTAGTTGTTCAATGCAGTAGAATCAAGTTTATGCGGGGACAATATAATATGGCGGGCATCTATAGTTATAATGCACTCCCCCCCGGTAATGGAATGATTGAGAAAGGCTACAGAAACTTTATTGTTGATTTTTGCAACTTTATGGTTTGTATGTGTTTCACTCGAAACCTGTGCATAAAAGAAATTTCTTATTCCCACAAAATCTGCTATGAATTTATTTGCAGGATTCCGAAATACCTCGTTTACCTTCCCTTGCTGCACAATTTTTCCTTCATGCATGACGGCAACTTTATTTGCCAGGGAAAGGGCTTCTTCATAATCGTGAGTAACATGTATAATTGTTTTACCTTGCCTGTTCAAATCCCGAAGAAGTGCCTGTAGCTCTTTTTTAAATTGCACATCAAGTGATGTGAGCGGTTCGTCCAGCAACAATACTTTCGGTTCTGCTGCAAGTGTCCGTGCCAGCACTGTCCGCTGAATCTCACCACCAGAAAGGGTTGAGGGATATCTATGCAAAATATGCTCAACTCCGGTTTGTTTTGCAAGAGCTGAAACCCGTGATTTTAATTGATGTTTACCACTGATTGGATAAGCAATATTGTTAAAGACTGTTTTATGCGGAAATATGGCATAATCCTGAAAAACCAGCCCAACATCACGATCTTTCACCCTCGCTTTTGTTATATCATTCTTCTCCAGCCAGATTTTACCTTTGTCAGGCATTAGTAGGCCTGCTATCATTTCAAGAATTAGTGTTTTACCTGTGCCGGATTTTCCCAGAATCACGTAATAATCACCCTGTCCGACTGAGATATTTACATGTTGTATGTTAAAATCATCAAATGATTTATGTATATTTTCTAGTTTTAGCATGATTTTTCCCGGATAACATTCTTAAAATTATAAAAAAGACCAGACTTACCAGAATAAACAAAACAGCCACGGGCCTTGCATATTGTAACCCGTAAGTTCCAAAACGCTCATAAATCATTACAGGTGCCACCATTGGATGATAGGCAACAATAACAACTGCTCCAAATTCGCTCATTCCGCGGGCAAACATCAAAATCATTCCGGAAACAATATGCCGCCATGCCAGGGGCAATGAAACAGTGAAGAAAACTCTTATAGGGCTAGCTCCCAGATTCATCGCCGCTTGTTCAAGTCTTACAGGTACATTTTCAAAGCCGTCACGCGCAGAATTGATTAAAAACGGAATACTTACAAAAGCCATTGCCAGAGCAATTCCGATCGGATGCCCGACAAGATTCAAACCCACAGATGAAGCAGCTTGTCCAACTGCTGTGCCACGTGAAATAAATCCAAGAATGGCTATTCCGGCGGCAGTGTGGGGAATAACCACCGGTAGATCAATTATTCCTAAAACAATGCCCTTCAATGGGAAATTTTTTCGCGCTAACAAATAGGCCAGCGGAATGCCCAGTATTGCAAAAAAGAGCGTGCCAAATGCTGATGTTAGTAAAGTCAGCCGGATACTTTCAGCCACTTTATCATCCCTGGCTGTTTCAATAAGCTGGGGAAACTCGGTTTGTAAAAACATACCAAGTAAAGGAGCTAAGATAAAAAGGAGCACAATTGCTCCTAACACTGCAAATATCAATCGTGTAATGCTTATTTTATACATCTCAGTTCCCTGGTCTTTTATACCCGGCTTAATTTCTTAAAAACAGTCAAGATACGCTCAATACAAAAATAAACATTTAAAATTGAATCATTTTATTAGTCATGGGCATACTTTTTAAATGTTCCAGGTATTTTCTCATAGGTTTTGGTGGAAGAAGGCACAAGTGAAGGTTGTCCGTTGTTTTCTATAATTTTCAGTCCATGATCTTCCGATAACAGGTAATGTAAAAATTCTTTTGCAACCTTAGGATTAGGAGCATTTTTTAACATCGTTACTCCATAAACCATAGGTTCACCCTGGATATTTATTTTTTCGCCGGGTTTTTTTCCGGCAATTTTCACATCTGCTTTTGCATAATGACCGCTTAACTCCGGGTTACCAAGGTTTATAGAATCCGGCAGAAGAAGATATTCCAGTCCATGTTGTTCAGCAACTGAGCGATAGAGAAAAATATAATCCAAACTATTTGTTTCCAGCAGATTCAGCAAATCCGTCTCTTTTGGACGAATAAAATTTTTATCCTTATTCAGAATTTTCTCTGCAAAATTTTCCTTATCGTAGTAGTTTTCAGCAAGCTTTGCGGTCAACACACTTCGATACCCGCACGGGTCAGAATCCGGATCAGATCTGCCGTAATAAACATCTTCTTTCAGAAGTATTTCCGGCCAGTTATTCACATCAATTTTCGAAGCATATTTGGAATTTTTGTCATAAACAATAGCCATTTCATTAGCTGCAAACTTAATCAACCAATCCGTATGCTCCGGGATTAAAAGTTCATTAATCACTTTATGATCAGCTGAAGCCATAATATCAGCCTCGCGTTTCAAGTCAGTGATTTTTCTTGCACAATCGACACTTCCGGCAGCTTCTAATTTTACATTAACCTGTGGATGAATCGTTTCAAAAGAATCGGCTATTTCATGAAAAGGCACAGACAAGCTTCCTGCGTGAAATATAATTAAATCACCTGAAAATTTTTCCGATGCTTCATTGTCTTTTTGAGTTGAATTGCAAGCACCTAGCCATAAAAAAATCACAAAAAGACCTAAAAAAGTTTTATTAGATAGTTTCATAAATTTATTAGTCGTTGTATTTTATCTACAACTTGCGTGTGGGTTTCATCTGAACTATATATTTTCTTCGGTTAATTTCATAATGTCGACCCTACGGCTCTTTTATTCAATATATTTCTGATTTCTCTACCATAACGTCG
>CAYFRV010000342.1:0-2997 GCA_964345495.1 uncultured Bacteroidales bacterium
CTTTGTTATATATACTAATTTCAGGCAAATCATTATGGCCGCCTTTGTCAATAATCATAATATCTTTATTCGAGGTATTTTCCGCTGCCTCAAACAGTTTCTGAGCCAACTCAGGGGGCGTGATTTTATCCTCTTTGCCCGCCACAATAAATAGTGGTACTTCCACTTGTTTTATTTGTTTCAGATTGCTGTTTTCCTGTAAAGCACTGTCTATTTCAAATTTAAGAAACGAACGCAGCAGCCTGGGAATAGCGGTCTCTGTCCAGTCGTTCATGTCAGTGACAGGATTTTGGAGCACAAGCGCTCTGCTATTTCTTTGATTTGAAGTATTTGTAGCAATAAAACTACCAAGTGAATGCCCGTGCAAAATAATTTGTTCAGAAGCAATATTTAGTGTTTCCGCAAGATAATCATAAGCAGCCAGGCCATCCTTTTCAAAACCCTGAATACTTGGCCTACCTTCATTTTTACCATAACCACGGTAATTAAATACCAATAAATTTACCTCCTGATCTAAAATAGACATAATGATGTGATATGAAGTCTCGAGCACAAAACCATTACCCCCAAAATACAAAACGGTAG
This sequence comes from uncultured Bacteroidales bacterium, assembly GCA_964345495.1. GTDB lineage: Bacteria > Bacteroidota > Bacteroidia > Bacteroidales > UBA12077 > JAGXLC01. Next base: position 586 of record CAYFRV010000342.1, read on the forward strand.
ACTCAGCACCCGGATTAGTTATATACCAGGCATCTAAGGCAATACTATCAGGTGTTAAAATTTTTAACTCTTCGGCTTTGTAAGGTTTGTCTGCAAAAGTTTGAATATTAATCGTACGTTTAACATCAAATAGATCAGCTTCTTTGATTTCTATTGTGGTGCATGATGCCATTAATATAGTCAGGCCTGCAACTAATGCTGTTTTTCTCATGTGCTTGTAGATTTAATAAACAGTTTAACAACCTAAAGGATAATTTGTTGAAGTAAAATTTTAAAAGAGAGAGTTATCCTTATCTACATAACGCTTTCCATGAAAAAAGTACAAGATACTTAATTTAATTAATGAGTTTTTGATAAAACCGGCTTACGTTCAGGTATTCTATTGTAATTTTGTAGCTATGCGAAAAAAACATACCAAACCAGAACTTCTTTTACCTGCCGGGAATACAGAGGCATTTTATGCGGCAGCTGAAGGTGGCGCTGATGCTGTCTATTTAGGATTACAACAATTCAATGCACGCGAACGAGCTGATAACTTCACCTATCAACAACTTTCAGCACTGCTGGAGGAAGCAGAAAAAAAACAAATGAAAGTCTACCTGACTTTAAACACAGTGATTAAAAACAAGGAATTACCTGCGTTACTTGATACCTTATATACTTTATCACAAACCAACATTTCCGCTGTCATTATCCAGGACTGGGGAGTATATAATCTCATAAAAAATTATTTCCCCAAACTAAATATTCACGGAAGTACTCAGATGGGAAACCACAATTCCCTTGGTGCGATCTTCTCTGAAACACATGGCTTTGAAAGGGTGATTTTTGCAAGGGAATTAACGGAGCAGGAATTAAGCGCGATTACCAGCAAAAGCGAATTGGAAGTTGAAATGTTCATTCACGGGTCACTGTGTTACTCATTTTCAGGCATGTGCCTTTTCAGCAGCTATCTGGGCGGAATGAGTGCAAACCGCGGAATGTGCATGCAGCCATGCAGAAGAATGTTCAATGATGTCAATCAAAAGCGGTATATTTTCAGTCTGAAGGATAACCAGCTTATTGACTATATTCCCAAAATCAACCAAATGGGGATTGCCTCGCTTAAAGTAGAAGGCAGACTGAAGCCTGCCGAATATGTCTACCAGGTAGCCAGGGCATACCGCAAAGCCATTGATCATCCCGAACAACTTGAAGAAGCAAAAAACATGCTTCACGATGACCTGGGAAGAGAGAAAACAAGTTACTTCTTTGGAAAAGATGTGAAGCAGGCAATTACTGAGAACCCAACTACAGGAAAATACCTGGGAAAGATCAACAGTCTGAACGATCGTGCATTCTTCCTGCATACAACCGAAGAGCTCCAACAGGGAAACAGGCTTTGGATACGATCTCCCAAAGGCGTCAATCGGTCTGCCATAAAAATCAAATCCATAAAAACCCATCCAGACAAACAAACAGAGATTCATGCCGGTATGAACGACTTAAAAGTGGGTGACGAGGTTTACCTGGCCAATTTCAGACAACAAAAATTCACAACCGAACTACCTGAAACAAACAAAACCATCTCCACCTCCCTGCCTGAAAAAGAAAAGCAAAAAATCCTGGAGTCATTTGGTAAAGAAAAAAAGCTGGAAAAAACACAAATTTTTCTGCGCATTGACAGCATTAAATGGTTGAAAAAAGTTCCCTTACAGGAAATTGATAACCTTATCCTAAACCTTCCTGAAAAAGAATGGAAAGAACTTGATGTAGAAACTCTTCTAATGAAGAAAAATGCGCATAAGATCATTTTTGAATTGCCTAAATTCATTCCCGAAGAAAAAATAGCATTCTATGAGGAATTATTCAGCCGGTTCAGAAAATCCGGCTACAAAAGTTTCATGATCAGCCATCTCTCACAAAAAATGATCATTCCCGAAGACTCGATCGTCATAGCCAATGAGAATGTGTATACCTTTAATGACGCAGCCATAAATTTACTGCAACAGGAAAACATCAAGCTGTTCTGCTACCCCCTTGAAAACGAAATAGATAACCTGTTTTCACTAAAAAACAAAAAAGGCATTGTGCCGGTGTACTTTTATCCCGAACTCTTCTACTCACGTATGCCTGTAAGGATAAACGACAAATTTCAACAATTCAGCGACGATAAAAACTATGAGTTTCAGAAAGTCATTAAAAACGGGCTTACCATTGTTATCCCGAAAAATCCGGTATCGCTGACGCAATACAAATCAAAGCTGGAGGCAAAAGGTTTTGGGCGTTACCTGGTAGATGTAAGCTATGAAAAGCCATCCGACAAACGCCTCAACACGATTATCCGGAAACTGAAAGCTTCTGAGCAAATCCAGCCTTCGGTGACTTTTAACTTCAAGAAGGGGTTGACTTAGATCTATTGTTCTATTGTTT
>CAYFRV010000343.1:0-2985 GCA_964345495.1 uncultured Bacteroidales bacterium
GCGATGGGGCAAAACACCCGTAGAGACGCGATTTATCGCGTCTTAATGAACACGTTTTATCGCATCTTAACGAACCTCTAAACAATAGAACAATGAAGCAATTTAACAATTTAACAATACATCAATAAAAATTTCCACCAACCTCCATTTTTCTTCCATGAAAATGATTGACTCTTATTACGAATATCAGTAACTTGTCATGGCTATTTGTTATTTAGTTATTATGAAGTTATCCGTTTTTTCAAAAGGAACACGAAAAAAAACACAAACGCCTCCCGGGGATGTCAATGATTTTCAAAAAGAATCAAACAAACTCGAGGAAGACAGGAAAACCCTTGCCCTTATTCAGGATGCCGAACATTACAGTATATTTGAATATAACTTTACCACCAAAATGCTTACTTCCTCACTGGATTTATTTAATAGCCTGGGCTATGTAAAACAAGAGATCCCAAAAACGTTACCTAAATTAAGTAAGCTTATTCATCCGGAGGATTTGCCAAAAATTAAAGAAAACGTTATCAATCAGTGTATTAATAAAAAATCTATATATCGGTTTGAATGCAGGATAATGTCGAAATCAAAAAGTTGGGCATGGATTGGGGGATCTATGCAAATAACTGAGTGGGAAACAGACAATAAACCTTTAAGCATAAAATGCATAACCCGGATTATTGATGAAAAAAATGAAAGCCTTATTAAGCTTAAACAAAATTCAATCAAAATCAAACAAGAACTAAAGGCAAAAGATGAACACCTGAATGACCTGGTGCGTTTATTACCTGAAGTAATCTTCGAAACAGATGCGCAGGGCATCCTGCAATTTACAAATGAAAAAGCTTACGAAATTTTTGGTTATACTCATTCGGATTTTAGAAAAGGCATTAACATATTTAAATGTCTCGCCCCGGAAGACAGAAAACGAGCAAATAAAAATTTTAAAGACGCTTTACATTATGAAAATTCAAAATCACAAGGGAATGAATACACAGCAATGACTAAAAAAGGAGACCGCTTTCCAATCCTTATCTACAGCACTCCGGTCTATAAAAATAAAATTTTAAGCGGCCTGAGAGGAATAATTGTGACAATATCAGAATTAAAAAAATCCCAGGAAGAATTAAGAAAAAGTGAAGAGAATTTCAGGCAGCTTGCAGAAAATATTACAGATGCTTTTTGGCTGGTAGATTTAAATAATCAACTTCTATATTTCAATAAAAGTTGTGAAACACTTATTGAAACACAGCTAAAAGGCCCTTTTGACTTCCCGGATATCTTTTTCAACTATATTCATCCGGATGATAAACAAAAAATTCATATTAAAATAAATAAAGCTCAAAACGATCCGGACTTAAGACAGCATTATGAACATAGAATTATTACAAAATCAGGAATTATAAAATGGATATCAGTTCGTACTTTCCCTGTTTTCAACAATGAAGGAAAGCCTTATCGTAAAGCCGGAATAGCAACCGATACGACACAGGAAAAATCACTTGTACAAGAACTTGTCTCCGCAAAAGAGCAAGCTGAAAAGGCTGATAAACTTAAATCTGCTTTTCTGGCCAATATGTCACACGAAATTCGTACCCCGATGAATGGCGTGCTCGGTTTTGCCGAATTACTAAAAGACCCCCAAAGCACGCCTTCAGAAAAAATGGAATACATTAACATCATCCAGGACAATGGCAAATACCTACTGACATTAATAAATGACATCATCGATTTTGCAAAAATTGAAGCAGGAGAACTAACCATAACAAAAAAAGCGTTCGATTTGAATCTTTTCTTCACAAACCTTTATAAAACCTATAAAAACCATTACAAATCCCGGCTTAAAGCAATTGAATTTACTTATCACATTAAACCGGAGAAACCAACAGAAACCCTAATCTCGGATGCATTCAGAATAGAACAGATTTTAATCAACCTGATTTCAAATGCTTTTAAATTCACCACTTACGGAAAAATAGAGATTGGATTTAAATTGAATCATAAAATCAACAACAAAAAATATATCAAATTCTATGTTAGCGACACCGGAATAGGCATAAGCAAAGAAGATCAACAGAGAATATTCACTACCTTCGGACAGATAGAAAGCTCAAATCAGCTAAATCCAAAAGGAACCGGATTGGGTCTGGCCATTTCAAAAAACCTGGCGGAACTCCTTGGCGGATATATTGGGGTGAATTCAAAACCTGGTAAAGGTAGCACGTTTTATTTCTTTATTCCATTGGAAACTGAATGTGAGGAGAAAATAAAAATTTCAACAAAAAAACTCACTTCTAAAAACGTTAATCTGAATAATAAAACAATATTGGTAGTTGAAGATGACGAGGTTAATATGGAATACCTAAAAAAACTACTACAAAAGAAAAATATTAACGTATTGTCTTCAACGACAGGAGAAAAAGCGGTTGAAACAGTGAAAAAGCTCCATTCAACAATTGATTTAATTCTAATGGATATTAAATTACCCGGAATAGATGGTTATGAAACAAGTTTACAAATAAAAGCGATCGATAATACCATTCCGATTATAGCGCAAACGGCACATGCAATGGAAGAATACCGCGAAAAATCAATAGCAATCGGATGTATTGACCATATAAACAAACCAATTCAAAAAAATGTTTTATTTGAGAAATTAAATAATTATCTTTACATAAATAAAAAAGAATAACTATGCAAAGATCACTTATAATTGGACTAATAGCAGCCCTGATTCTCACAATATTTGCTACAAGCAACGCACACAACACAGACATTGATTTTCTCTGGACTTCCTTTGAAGCTCCGGTTTCGTTAATTTTTATCGGGAGCATCATAATTGGCGTAATTTTAGGAATCATTTTCTCAATCCCTTCCATTAACAAACAAAGCCGGATGCTCCGCGAAAAAAACCGGGAAATTGACACCCTGAAAAAACAAGTGGAAGAATACAAGAAGGCTAAAAACACTGATGATCAATCAGGTGAAAAG
>CAYFRV010000344.1:0-2968 GCA_964345495.1 uncultured Bacteroidales bacterium
TTCGAATTTGCCAATGGTTCAGTCAATCCCTTTACTTCATAAATGATCTCTGTTGGTTTAACTTCTTGTAAATCAGGCTCTAATTCACCTTTTTGTATTCGTGCCCATTGCAAAAGATTGTCCAGTAAATTATATGCACTTTTAGCTGAATTATGCATCTGCTGGGCAAAATGCTGAATTTTTTCCGGGGAATACTTTCCTGCATTATAGTTGAGTAATTCGCTCATACCAAGCAATGTATTAAACGGATTTCTCAAATCATGCCCGATTATTGAAAAAAACTTGTCTTTTGTGGCATTTAGTTCCTTCAATTCTTCATTAGTCGTATTCAAATGGTTTAAAGTATTTTCAAGAGATTTTTTCTTTTGTATGAGTTCCCGATGAAGATCAGTTATATCACGGTTTAATTGATGAAGTCTCTTATTTTGATCGATGCACTGCTGGGCATCAATTCCTCCTAAAATAAGCATTTTGCCGTTTTTCCTGTAAACCTGCGACCAAATGGAAGTACTGACAGATGAATAATCCCCTAAAGTCAAATATCCTTCGAAAATCATAGTCTCACTTGTCTCTGATAATTTCAGCTTGTCAAAAGAAGGATTAAGCAAACATTCTTTGGCATCACCATTGAAAAAGCTTTTCATAAAACTGTTTGCAAAAAGCAATTCTCCATCGGTTGAAAATAAGGCAACCCCTAAGGAATTATTTTTGGTCAGGGTAAGGTCAAATTCGTTTTTCCACTCAGCCAATAAGGACAATATGGTTACATCAGCCATAAGTATTTAATGCATAGAATTTGACGCTTCAAAATCCTCATCTGTCAGTTTTACAAAGACAGGGATATTGACCTGCATCCATTCATAATAAGGATAAACTTCTTGATAACTTTCACCGGACAATACCTCTTTTAGGATTTCAATCCAGGTATTTAACTGAGAAGCCCAGTAATTGGTTGAAAAACCATGGCTGCGATAGGCTCTGAAAACCCACAAAACCGTATCTACAAACACCTCAGGGTTATAATTCTTTAATATAGAAGCAATAAAACGTACGTGATTGGCATGGTTATCCTTCATCATACTCAGGTTATCTTCACCAACAAGATTTTTAATTTCTGCTCTTTCCAACATTCTTTTGTTGATCTGTGAAATCAGCTCATCGGATTTTTGGCTGTATTCTTCCGCTGTTTCACGTTTCACTTGTTTTAAAGCCCGTGCTGTTTCTAATAGTTGATTTTTATCCATTTTACTTGAATTTTTTTATAAATGATTCGGTGCTTACTAAATCAGGCTTATAATAAACATTGCCATATTGTTCCAAAACCTCTTTTCCTCCATGCTGAAAAGCCTGACCACCAATCAATACAGGAAGCTCGGGAAATTCTTCTCGTATTCTTTTTAGGGTTTTTTCCAAATTGGGCAGATGAAAATAGATACTCATGGAGATAGCAATTAAATCAGGTTTAATCAGTTTAGTATAATCAACCAATTCCTTAGTGGGTGTATTCGCTCCAAGAAAATAGGAATTCCATCCATGCATTTCAAAAACATCATTTATCATTTTGATTCCGATCTGATGCATCTCTTCTTCGATACAGGAGAGTATTACTGTGTTTTCATTTTTCTCTTCTGAAACAACTTCGTGATAAAATTCATTTAAGATTGCCTCAACAATCGCCGAAGCCAAATGCTCTGTTGCAACACTAATTTGATTATATTCCCATAGTTTTCCTATCTCGTATAGTGAATTTTTGAAAACATTCTCGTAAAGGTCATGAATAAAATGATTTTCTTCTAAATACTTATGAGCATAGTTTGAACATGAAACACGATCTCCTGAAATTAAAGATTCCAGAAAATTTTTATGTGTTGTAGTGGTTAAGGTTTCTTGCATAGTTTTTGTTTGGAATCAACTTCTTTTTTAATCCAATCTTAATAATTATAAATAAGGTTTGAATTCTCACTAACAAGATATAAAATTATCACAAAACTTCAAGACAAACAAAAGAATTTCAGCGATTTAAATCACCGCTTCTTTTGTAGTTCCTTATTATCAAACAGTTTTTTACTTAAACATACTTATTGATTATCTTCAGAAGATGACTGACTCCAATGGGTTTGGCTATATAATCATCAGCTCCTGCCTGCAAACAAAGTTTACGATCTTCTCCCATTGCATGAGCGGTTTGAGCAATAATTGTTACTTCATTATTATTGGTCTCTCTGATTCTTTTAATGATTTCCATTCCACTTATATCGGGCAACCGAATATCCATTAAGATTAAATCTATATCTGTATTATCCCTGAAAGCCTGATAACCTTCCTCTCCTGTTTGTTTTAAAATAAGTGTTGCACCCATCGGTTCAATGACTTCCTTCAAATACTGCAAACTTGTGGGATCATCTTCAACAATAAGGAATGTTTTGCTCTGCCAGTTGTAATCAGATTTTTCCTGTTCAGGTTCTCCTTCTTTTTCTTTATTTTGAGCTTTATATGGGAGGGTAAAATAAAAAACTGACCCTTCGCCTTCTTTGGACTCAACCCACATCTTTCCACCCATTAATTCTACAATATTTTTTGAAATGGTCAGTCCCAATCCTGTTCCTTCGTATGCTCTGTTCGATGAATCATCAACTTGTCTGAAACGCTCAAATACCTGATCCTTTTTATCAGAGGGAATACCAATTCCTGTGTCCTTTACAAAAAAGACCAAAGTATCGTCATCTCTTAGATTATAACCAAATTCGATGGTGCCCTCATCAGTAAACTTAATGGCATTGTGTAACAAATTGTCCATGATTTGTCTTAATCGCTGAAAATCTGATTCTATATCGCTTTCCTGATAATTTAAGTTTAAATTCTTTTTCAGTTGAATTTTAGTTTTTTCTTCTTTTTCCAACTGGTTTTTATAGTTACTGTGAAGTTCCTGCATCAGGTCATTTAAGTTAGAATGCTGGGGGCTTATGGA
>CAYFRV010000345.1:0-2955 GCA_964345495.1 uncultured Bacteroidales bacterium
ATGATGGGATCAGGCGGAATGATTGTAATGGACGAAGACGACTGTATGGTTTCGGTTGCAAAGTTCTTCCTTGAATTTACTGTTGAAGAATCCTGCGGAAAATGTTCACCCTGCCGTATCGGAACCAAACGACTTCATGAATTACTTGAAAGAATCACACAGGGTAAAGCTGAAATGAAAGAATTGCAGCGCCTGAAGAATATGTGTAATGTAATTGCTGATACTGCTCTTTGTGGATTGGGTCAGACTGCTCCAAGTCCTGTGGTTTCTACTATGAAGAACTTCTGGGATGAATATGTTGCCCACATTGAAGATCAGCGTTGTCCTGCAGGAGCTTGTAAGGAACTTATGCGCTATGAAATTATTCCCGAAAATTGCGTTGGTTGTACTGCATGTGCAAGAAAATGCCCTGTAGGCGCAATTACCGGAGAAAGAAAGCAAGTACATGAAATCGACCAGGAAAAATGTATTAAATGCGGTGCCTGCTTAACGGCTTGTAAATTTGATGCTGTAATTGTAAAATAATTAGATGATGGAAAACGTAAAATTAACAATAGATAATAAAGAAGTAGAAGTTCCAAAAGGAACCACGATATATAAAGCGGCAAAAGAAATTGGAATTGATATTCCGGTTCTTTGCTACATGAACCTTGAAGATATCGGAGTAGAGAATAAACCCGGCGGATGCCGCGTATGTGTAGTTGAAGTTGAGGGGAGAAAAAACCTGGCGCCTTCCTGCGCAACTGAAGTTTTTGACGGAATGGTTGTTAAGACGCATACAATGCGAGTTATTAACGCCAGAAGAACGGTTGTCGAATTTATTCTTTCGGATCACCCTAAAGATTGTCTGACATGTAAAAAATCCGGTAATTGCGAGTTGCAGGATTTGGCAATTAAACTTGGAATTCGCGAAATTCCGGGTCAGGAATATGCCGAAATGTCAACATACAAAACCGATTATTCACCGTCTATCGTCAGGGAACTTGATAAATGCATCATGTGCCGTAGGTGTGAAGTAATGTGTAACGAATTTCAGACAGTGGGTGCACTGAATGCATTCAACAGAGGATTTGAATCTGCTGTCGCCCCTGCTTTTGAAATGGACTTGCAATATTCTTCATGCACCTATTGCGGACAATGTGTTGCTGTATGTCCTACCGGAGCTTTGACCGAAGTAGATCATTCCAGAGACCTTATCGATGCAATCTCTGATCCTTCAAAAACTGTTATTGCTCAAACTGCACCTGCAGTAAGAGCTGCGTTGGGTGAAGAGTTTGGCAACGAACCGGGAACTTTGGTTACAGGTAAAATGGTAACTGCCCTCCGTCGTCTAGGTTTTGATTATGTGTTTGACACCGATTTTGCTGCGGATCTGACTATCATGGAAGAAGGTGCGGAATTGTTAGACCGTTTAACAAAGTATCTTGATGGCGATAAAGATGTCAAAATGCCAATGCTTACTTCTTGCTGCCCGGCATGGGTGAGCTTTATTGAGCATCACTTTCCCGATCAGAAAGATGTTCCGTCTTCTGCTCGTTCACCACAACAGATGTTTGGAGCAGTAGCAAAAACTTACTTTGCCGATAAAATTGAGAAAAAACGGGAAGATGTCGTAGTAGTTTCAATTATGCCTTGTCTGGCGAAGAAATACGAAAGTCAACGCGATGAGTTTAAGGTAGATGATAATCCGGATGTCGATTTTTCAGTGACTACACGTGAGTTGGCAAGCCTGATAAAAGAAGCAAACTTTAATCTGAATGACCTTCCTGATGAAGACTTCGATCGCCCAATGGGTGAATCGACTGGAGCAGGAGTGATTTTTGGTACAACTGGTGGTGTTATTGAAGCGGCTACACGTACAGCTTATGAATTATACACCGGTAAAGAATCTGAAAAGGTCGTTTTTGATGAGCTAAGAGGTTTTGAAGGTATCCGTAAAGCAACGGTTAATTTCGAAGGCCAGGATATTAATATCGGAATAGCTCATGGATTAGGTAACGCAAGGAAATTGCTTGAGGCTATTGAAGAAGGAACTTCCGATTTTCATGCAATAGAAATTATGGCATGCCCCGGTGGATGTATTGGTGGTGGCGGACAACCGCTTCATCATAACGACACTAAGATTTTAAAAGCCCGGCAAAATGCTATTTATGAGGAAGATAAGAATAAGCCAATAAGAAAATCTCATGAAAATCCCGAAATTAAAAAGCTTTATGAAGAATATCTGGGTAAGCCAATGAGCGAAAAAGCTCATAAACTCTTACATACTAAATATTTCGATTTGAGCCGGAAAATTGAGATCAGTTAATATCTTTTAAATTTAGGAGGAAAAAGAATGTCTAGTATAAAAGTCAAAATAAAAGAGCAAGATCTTAAAAAAATAAAAGAGATCTGTAAAGAACACAATAATGAAGCAGGTGAATTAATTAACGTTTTACAGCAAGTCCAGGAGCATTTTGGATATCTGCCTGCAGAGCTTCAGGAAGCTGTTGCAAATGAGCTGAATGTTTCTGTTGCTAAGGTTTATGGCGTTGTTACTTTTTATTCATTATTTACAATGATCCCTCAGGGAAAATACCCGGTTTCTATCTGTACCGGAACTGCATGTTATGTAAGAGGTGCAGATACTGTATTACAGGAATTTAAGCGTCAACTGGGTATAGAAGTAGGAGAGACGTCAGAAGATGGTAAATTTTCACTTAATTGCCTCAGATGTGTCGGCGCATGTGGATTAGCACCGGTAGTTCTTGTAGGAGATAAAACTTACGGCCGTGTAGCTCCTGACGGAGTAAAAGACATTGTCGAAGAATATAAATCTAAAGAATAATTGGTTTTGGGTTTTAGGTTAGAATAGTGTAAAGTTAGTTGTTTCGTTGGTTAGAAAACCGGTCGCTTTTTTATGAAGGGCCGGTTTTTTTCTTTTTATTGAAATATGTAAATTTATACTGTAACTAA
>CAYFRV010000346.1:0-2941 GCA_964345495.1 uncultured Bacteroidales bacterium
TTAGAGGTTTAGACGGCTACTGTTTAGTTATGCCTGCTACTGCAATTGCGTCCTTTGCGGTTTATTTCGCTCTTTCAGAGCTTGATGTAGTGGGGCTTTTTCTTTCACAGGGCTCCGCTTTGCTTCACCTTGTTTTATTGATTTTGGGGCTTCGCCCCTTTGTCGTGTCGTCTAATGCTGCAAATTCGACTTCGTTCTATTCGTTCATTCGCTACCTCGCCTGTTCTCATCCTCGCTGCCGGCTGCGTGCTTTCAATTGTTCATTAAGACGCGATAAATCGCGTCTCTACGGGTGTTTCTTTCTTTTACAGGGCTCCGCTTCGCTTCACCCTGGGTTCTTGCTTCCGGGGCTTTGCCCCTTTGTCGTGCTGCGTTTTTGTTTTCTCTTCCTGCGACTGCTACTGCGATTCTCTTTTCCTTCTTCACCCCTTCGCTCAATTGTCCACTCGCAGTTTTACCTCTACCCTCAGCGTCATCCAACCTTAAACCTTAAACGTGAAACCCGAAACATGAAATCTATTCGCTCAATCGCTCCTTCGCCTCTTCACCCCTTCGGTTCCTCGCCAGTTCTCATCCTCGCTGCCGAATGCGTGCTTTCAATTGTTCATTAAGACGCGATAAATCGCTTCTCTACGGGTGTTTTTTACCTTCGTTAATCTTTATTTTAAACTTTTTCGCCCCTTTGCCTATTCTCCCGGTCGCTCACTCACTTAGTCGCCAATTCTTCTGTTCTCTTCCTCAATCGTTTGGCAACCTGGAACCTTTTTGCCTGGATACAGCTCCGCCCCGTCAGTCACATTGCTATGAATGCCTGAGTAGAGAAAACTTTGAAAATACGGCATTTATGCCATTTCTCCCACCTTCTTCAAGTAAGATGGGTTTATATTGACCAGTAAATTTTGTTTGATTACCTCGATCCGGATCAGAACCTTAAATTTATTTAGATGCCTGATCATTTCACCTTTTAACCCTTTTAAATCTCCCTGGGTAATTTCCACGTTCTCACCAATTTCAAACTTTTCAGAGGTAACTTCATATACCTCCTTGCTGTTCAGTATATCTTTCAGTGCTTGTATTTGTTTGTCCTGAATTGGAGCCGGTTCACCTTCAAACTTAACAACAGTTAGTATTCCCGGGGTTTGATAGGCTTTTTCAAGTTCCGTTTTGTAAACATGGACAAAAATATAAGAACGAATCAATGGTTCATATATCCATTTTTTTCTGTCACTCCATTGTTTTAGTTTCTTTTCCAAAGGGAGATACACTTCAAAGCCCTTAAAACGGAGTTCTTTCTCCGCCCTTTTTTCAAATCTCGGTTTGGTATATAAGGCATACCAACGTTTGCGTTCTGTTCCCTTCAAAGTCTCCAATTCTTTTGTTTTTTTGTGGTTTATCCGGCGAAATACAAAAATAATAAATATTATCTTTTTGCAATAAGCAGAGAAACCTATAAAAGTCAATATTTAAACGAAAGGATTTGCTATTTGTTTGAGAATTTATTCTTTATTTTTAGCTGATTAGTAGATTGTAAGATTTAGTTTCCTTCATAAAAGTAAATGTACAATGTACAATTTATTTTGGCAAATGGAATTTGCAATTCTACCTTGCACTCAGTTCAGCGTAGGTTGCAACTAAGCTGCGACCTATCTTATCTATTAAAAGGTGTTCCTTTCGATTACCAAACAGAAAAAAATGCTACCGCGTTTCAACATAAATAACTCATTTGATCTTTTTATGGAATAATTAGAATCAATTTATTAATTTTGGTCTTTCATTTAAGTAACCCCTACTATGCGAAGAATAAAAATTTTCCTGAGAATACTGCTTTTACCTGTAAGTATAATATATGGAATTGCCGTTTATATCCGTAACCGGCTATATGATTATAATATTCTTGCATCCAAATCATTTCGATTGCCGGTTATATCGGTTGGAAATATAACCGTAGGGGGAACCGGAAAAACGCCACACGTTGAGTATTTAACAGAGCTTTTAAAACATGAATTTAGTGTTGCCACATTGAGCAGAGGGTATAAAAGGAAGAGCAAAGGATTTCAGTTTGTCAATGAAGATAGCAGCAGCCAGATGATTGGTGACGAACCATTGCAGGTTAAGACGAAATATCCGGATGTTACGGTTGCTGTAGACGCAAACAGAGTAAGGGGGATAAAAAAACTTCGTGAAACCCTGGAAAACCTGGACGTTGTTTTGCTTGATGATGCATATCAACACAGGACAGTGAATGTAAACCTGTCCATTTTGCTGATCAATTATAATAAACCGATATATAAAGATTTCATTTTACCAACTGGAAATTTGAGGGAGCAGGCGAAAGAGAAAAAACGGGCAAATATCATCATTGTGACCAAAGCTCCGTATGATCTTCAGCCTATACAGCGAAGACTTATGCTTAGTAAAATAAAACCGTTCCCTTATCAGAAAGTGTTTTTCACCACCCTGGAATACGGGAAACCTCTACCTGTATTCGATTTATCTGATTCAGTCAATAATAATACAAATGAACTTTGGGATGACGAACTCTCTGTATTATCCGTAACAGGAATCGCTGAGCCAAAATTGTTTGAAAAATACATTTCCGAATATATTTCAAACAATATTTATTCTGTTAATTTTGCCGATCACCGAATTTTTTCTTCCGGGGATATTGAAAAGATAAAAAAACTGTTTGACAGCATTAATAGCGAAAAGAAGGTAATTCTTACAACAGAGAAAGATGCTGTAAGACTCCGCGAAAACAGGCACATTGATTATGAATTAAAAGCCAGATTGTATTATATTCCCATTAAAGTAAAGTTTTTGAATAACCGAACAGATGATTTTAATAAAAAAATAATTGAATATGTTAGAAAAAATAAAAAACACAGTTTCCTTTATCCGCAAAAAGATTGATTCAGAACCTGAAGTAGGCGTTATACTAGGA
>CAYFRV010000347.1:0-2926 GCA_964345495.1 uncultured Bacteroidales bacterium
CGGACGTGCGTTCTTATTGTAAATCATATACTTCATATTCAGCATATTCAACACATCCTGTTGCTGAAGGGCTTTGTCCAGTTTCTCTCCGGGATTATCTCCCTGTAAGGTTTTGGTTAAATTTTGAATTTCAGGTTGAATGTGGAAGTCTATCATATCCTTATAGCGTTGTAGCTTTGCGGCATGATAACCTCCTATGTGATTATGGTAATAGGATGTACTTGCATCGTTAAAAATGTCAACTGTAAGGTTAAGCACCCTGAAATTTTGTTCATTATCCTGTAAGATGTATTCATCTGCTTTGGTTTTTTGATAAGGATTCTCCACATTCCTGGTTGAGGTAAAGTGCTCATTGTTCAAATATCTCTTATTAACGGGCCACATATCAATAAGGATAAAAAGCCCCAGCAGAACCACAGTATAGGTAAATCTTAATTTTTTATAGTAATAGCCCAATAGAATGCCGGCTCCTATTAAAATGAAAATAAGTGAGCGGAAAGCATCTTGCCGTAAAAGCGCTTTCCTGTCTTCTCGTATTGAATCTGTAAGCCATCCCGGAAACTGAGCATCGGATTGCGCTGCAAAATTCTGGAATATACCCGGGAAAAGAATAAAAAACAGACAAATGCCTCCAAGAATAAACATTGAATTCTTTAGTGCTTTAAGAAATTTTTCTTTCTCCGGCATTTTGGAGAAAAACTGCCTGAGCCCGATAAAAGCAAACAAAGGAACTGTAAACTCAACAATAACCAGCGTTGTGGATACAGCCCTGAATTTATTATATCCCGGAACGTAATTCATAAAGAATTCTGTCAGCGGCATAAAATTTTTGCCCCAGGAGAGAAGAATGGCTAAAACAGAGGCTGTGATAATCCACCATTTAATTGGCCCCTTAACTATATACAGACTAAAAACAAAAAGGAAAACGACAAGCGCTCCCAAATATACGGGTCCCTCTGTGAAGGGCTGATCCCCGTGATAAAGCGGTGCGTTTTTGGTTACTTGCTGAATTTGTCCGGGGGGAATGTTTTGTTTTTGCAGCGCTTTATATGTTTCAGAGTCCCTGCCCAATTCACCCCGGCTGGAACCACCTTTATAATTGGGAATCACCAGGGTAAAAGTCTCATCTATTCCATAGCTCCATTGGGTGGCATATTCGTTATCAAGCCCGGAGGATTTATCTTTTTCTATAAGTTCTGAACCGCCCCGGGTTGAAAACTGATCGTATTCCAGGGTTGTCCATAGTCTGCCAAGATTGGCAGATAAAGCTATAACAAGAGGAATCAAAAGCAAAAGAGAGGTTTTTATAAAACGTTTAATTTGGTTTTCCCTAATTGACCGGGAGAATTCATATATAACATATATTAACACAATCATTGCAGCATAATATGTGATCTGGGGGTGATTGATTTCAATGATCAATCCCAGAAACAAACCGGTCAGAGCAAGACCTAAAAGCACCTTTCTGCGATATGTATAAATTATCGATGCTATTAAAGGAGCCATATAAGCCATAGCCACAGCCTTCGAATTATGGCCTGCAGCAATTATGATAAAAAAGTAAGAAGTGAACGCATAGGCAAACGCCCCGGCTATACTCACCCATGGATTAACCCTAAACAGAAGTAAAGTCACATAAAAACCCAACAAACATAAAAAAAGCATGCTTGCAGGTCGTTCCCCAAGCATTAGTAAATGGCGGATATCTTTAATGTGATTTGTAAAATTCGTGCTGATAAAATATCCCGGCATACCACTAAAAAGCCGGTTCGTCCAGAGTGCTTCCTCACCGGTCTCTTCCCTGTAATCCCTTAACTCTTTTGACTTACCTTTAAAGGCTTTAATATCTGACTGTTGAAGACTTTGTCCCTCTAAAAGCGGAGTAAAATAGGCATAAGAAATACTTAAAAACAGAATTACAGCCACAATATGTGGTATGTTTTTCGTCCATATTCTCTTCATTTGAATAAGTTTTTTTAGAGTTAAATATCTTTTTTGGAAAAATTAATGCTTTTATTCGTATTATCTGTATTTGTTATATTTCTTCCAAAGGTACAAAAATATGGAAAAGAATATTTTTCAGAAAATATCTTTTCGTTTAAGAAATATTACCTTAATCCTTCTTCATTAAATTCCTTTTTGTAATTTTGGTTGAATAAGTCGTAATAAAAGGTTTACAATTTAAACACGAAACATTCAGCTCTCTAAAGTCAAATTTTACAATGATTGATTAAATAATGCGAAATTTTATTATTCTTTTTCAGGAGAAAGAAGGGACAAGCCCACTGGTAAGGCTGTTAAATAGTTTTAAACAAATATCAATTATACATCAGGTAAATGATAGCGGTTATGAGCCTTTCAACTATCATCGGTCAGGTGAAATGGATTTGGCGGATTTAAGGTATTGTATTGATACAATTTATAATAGTGAAGCCAACTTTGAAGAAGAATTAAACAGGGTGTATACTAAAACAGCCAAAAAACCGCTGGAATCTTTCAGCAAAGAAACTGCTGTGGGAATGAAGATGCGGTTTAAACCACCGGTAAAAACATGGATGCAGTTTTTCTTAAAATACCGGGCTTTTGAAAAAATGATGCTAAACGTTCTTAAGAAAAACAATGTGGTCGTTTTTATTGCCGTGAGGCAAGACATATTCAGATGGGCTCTTTCCAAATATCATGGGGATGGAACAGGTAAAAAAGGACATATTCAGTTTAAACTTTCAAGCGGAAAAATAAGCAAAGATCAGATAAAAAAAATTAAGGTGAAACCAGGAAGATTCAAACGAATCCTGAAAACATGTGAAATTATACATGCCCGTAAACGTTCCTTAATGAAGAAACTACAACGCAATGGCATAGAAGTGTATCCTTTATTATATGAAGACTTTTTAAGTGACAAACAATCCTTTTTGGAAAACATCAT
>CAYFRV010000348.1:0-2903 GCA_964345495.1 uncultured Bacteroidales bacterium
CATTGTTTAATTGTTT
Organism: uncultured Bacteroidales bacterium; assembly: GCA_964345495.1. Lineage (GTDB taxonomy): Bacteria > Bacteroidota > Bacteroidia > Bacteroidales > UBA12077 > JAGXLC01. The sequence continues at coordinate 17 of CAYFRV010000348.1, forward strand.
AGGTGTTTAACCGTTTAACTGGTGCTAAAATTTTAGGATAGATGTCTTATTCATTGTATTTTGTCTACATTTTGTTGATGAGAATTCCATTTGAACATCGGTAAAAAAGATAAAAAACATCCACTCAGTCTCTAAAGTTGTAATAATTTCTTATTTTTAGTCACTTATTAAAAAACTTATATATGAAGCTAAGCAATATTATTCATTTCGTATGGATTGTAATCTTTATTATCCTCTCCCAAAAAGCTTATTCACAAGGAATCAAAGGTAAAATAACTAATACCAGTGGTGATCCGGTAGCCTATGCCAACATTTACATCGATAGTCTGCAAAAGGGAACCACCAGTAACATTGAAGGGAATTACGAACTAAAACTTCCGACAGGAAGCTACGAAATTACGTATCAATATTTAGGATATAAAACACAGAAGCTTTCGATAAGAGTTGGAAAAAATTTTGCAAAGCAGAATATTACACTGGAAAAACAACAATATGAAATTCCGGAGGTTATAGTCTACGCCAACAGCGAAGATCCAGCCTATCACATTATGCGAAAAGCTATTGCAATGGCTCAATATTACAAAAACCAAATTAAATCATACGATTGCAGAGTATATTTAAAAGGCACCGGAATCCTAAATGATATCCCCGGTTTAGTAAAAAACAGATTGAAAAAAGGAGGAATCGAAGAAGGAGAAACTTTTATAACGGAGAACATCTCAAATATTCATTTTGAACTGCCTAATGAAGTGGAGCAAGAAGTGATTTCGCTGAGAACAAATCAGTACTCGCAACAAATCAACCCGATGAGTTACATCACACTAAATTTTTACCAGGAGATGGAAAGTCCCATTTCGCCTTTAGATAAAAGGGCATTCAATGTATATAAATTCGAACTGAATAAAAGATATCGTGACAAAGGAAGGTTAATCAACAAGATCAAAGTCATTCCTAAACGCGAAGGGTATGACCTGTTTTCGGGTTATATCCACATTGCAGAAGAGTACTGGAATATTCATAGTGTGGACTTAAGTCTGGAACAAAAAATGTTCAAAGTTAATATCAGGCAGATATACTCCCCGGTAAAAGATGAAATCTGGATGCCTGTGAGCCACCACTTCAATGTGGATTTTTCAGCACTCGGCTTTGAGGGAAATTTTCAATATGCCGGTTCGGTAGATTACAAAACAATAAAACGAAACAAGGAATTAGATCATTCATTTCTTACAGAAATAAAAAAGGAACTGATTCGCAGAGAAAAAGAAAAAAAGGAAGTGTTTGAAAAAGCTGCACAAAAAGAGAGAGAAGCCAATCTTTCCCGTCGGGAAAGGAAGGCAAAGGAGTTAGCACAGAAAGAAAAACTATCCAATCGGGACGCAAAAAAGATCAATCGGGCTATAAAGAAAAAATCCAAAGAAAAACGTGAAAAACCTCCGTTAAAAATAAAAGACAAATTCACAATTGCCGATAGTGCAAAGGAACGCTCCATAGCATACTGGGATTCTATTCGACCCATTCCTCTTACTGAAATAGAAAAGAAAGGGTATGAAGAAAAAGATTCCATGGACCTTTTAATGGAAGATCCGGCGTACAGGGATTCAGTCAAACAGGCAAAGAAAAAATTTCGGTTTAAACATCTCCTGAGGGGCCACAACTACATTTATGAAGACAAAAACGCAGAATTTTCATTCAGAGGTCTTATAGGTTTAAGAAGTATCACCTTTAATACAGTAGACGGATTTTACTACAAAAAACACTTCAAGTTCAATAAAGAATATGAGAATGGCAGAAAATGGTGGTTATGGAACAACACGGGTTATGGTTTTTCACGGGAATCGATTATGAGCGACCTCCATCTGCAATATCGATACAATCCACTAAAAAGGGCTTACATCAACCTCAGCGGAGGGCGAAAAACTGCTGATTATAATTCTGAAAAGGGAATTCAAAGAGGGATAAATATGCTGACATCTCTTTTTCTTACAGAGAATTACATAAAATTCTATCAAAAAGACTTTATCAACCTAAACCACCAAATTGACATTGCAAATGGTTTAACCTTAACAACCGGCGCTGAATTTGCGAACCGAACTCAGCTATCCAACAATACCGATTTTAACATCTGGGATCCATACAATAACAATCAATACAGCACAAACATTCCTGAAAACGAACATGTGAACTCCTCTAACACTGAGAGCCATAAAAGTTTCTCCCTGACCGGTGAAATCACCTACACTCCTCGATATTACTACAAAATCGAAGACAACGTAAAACGAATGCACCACTCGAATTATCCCACATTCAAATTAAAATATAAAGGGGGTGTTGAAAACATCTTTGGTTCGGAAACACGATATGATTATGGAGAATTCTCAATAAATGATCACAGAGCAATCAGAGGAATAGGCAGGATCAAATCCCAGATTAAAGGCGGAAAATTTCTAAACAACGAGAATCTCTTTTTTGCTGATTATAAACATTTCTCTTCAAATACTCCTTTTCTTGCTCCTTCACTTTCTTACGACGATTTTCGTTTAATGGATTATTACGCTTACAGTACAAATAAGGCTTTTTTAGAAGGACATTTAAAATTCCGAAACGACCGGATTCTTTTAAAACGTTTGCCTGTCCTAAACAAAACATTAATGATGGAAAACCTGTACCTTCATTATTTAAAAATACCTGGACAAAAAAATTATTATGAAATTGGTTATGGTCTGGATCAAGTCTTTATTATGTTAAATCTTGAAGTATTTGCCGGATTCAAAGGAAGTCACCACACATACACCGGTTTTAAACTAAGTCTGCCAATTCTTGGAGGATCACAAAACATCTATTTTGGAGGATAATTGATTCACGCGCCGCAGGGGCATAAGCGGACGCT
>CAYFRV010000349.1:0-2895 GCA_964345495.1 uncultured Bacteroidales bacterium
TTCATCCAGTGAAACAAAAACCACCTCTACACTATGTTTTTTCCATTTTTCATACAAGCGGGCAAGGTTTGAAAGTTCTTCGTGGCATTGGGGACACCAACCTGCACCAAATACCACAACCGTATATTTACTATCTATGTCGGAAAGCTTATTTGGGGCATTGCCAGGTGCGTAACCGGGCGTTAAACAATCTTCTTTGAATGTAAAATCGGGAGCCGTGTTCCCTTTTTTCATGGCACGATAGCTTTCCAAACGGGCAGCAAGGTCGTTGTTTATGGTGCATGATTTTTCATTTAATAATTTCAATGCCAAATATTCTGAGGCCGGGAACAGGCTGCGTTTTTCCAAAAGCTTGAACAAGTATTCTGTTATTTCGTTCAGTTTTTTCTCATCGGATGCAAGGTTTTCTGTCATGCTGTCAATGGAAATTTTCATTTCTATATATACAGAATCTAACGAACGTCCGCTGTTTTCGATGAGCCAGAAATGGCTTTCAATGACATCCTTTATTAAGCCGCTTTTATAAAGCCTCGGGTCTGTATAATCCATTTTTCTGAATGCTGCTATGGCATCCGGAATTTCTTCAGTGCGGTATTGTGCAATGGTGGAAACCGAATTCACTAACTTGCGTACAGGCAAATACCAACTCACATAGGTATGGGGCTCTATATCTGCTAAAAATGCACTATCTTCTTTTTTTATACGCCTCTTTTCCTGCTCAATGGCATTTAACGGGTTTTCATGGCTTGCAAAAAGTGAATCCCTGCTATAAATTTTTTCCAGGTAAGTCCATGCACTTAACACCTGCTCCCTGCGTGGATGCTCGGATGCATATTTTCCGAAAAGCCGGTTTTCTTTTCCTTCAAGTATTTCAACAGTTTCGGGGGAGCTGAATGCCTCCCCTTTTAATTCGATGGCTTTGCCACTTAAAACAACAATAAAAGGCTTTTTATTCTTTAACCCCAGGTGACCCATACCATAATCACCAGGGGAATATTTCAGGACAAATTTCCCGTCTTCATTGATTTGGGTACTGTCTATCCCATAGGTTTGAAAACCATAAAAACCTTCCAGGTTTACCTGCTGGTTGGCAAGTTGGGGAAATGTGGCATTAATGCTTTGAGCACCTGCCTGAATCGATATAAATAAAAAAAAGATGAAGATTGAGTTTCTATAGTTCATAAAGCTTTTAAAGTTGGTAAGTTATAAGTTTCTAAAATAAAAATTCTGCTGTTTTAAATTTGGTGTGTCTCAAAGACACTCCGGATTTTCAATTAAAAGAGCCTATTCTAACCAGACCTAACAGGTTTTCGAAACCTGTTAGGTCTATTGTTGACACTCATTCCTTAATGCACCGCACAGAGAATCCGGTTGCCCTGTAGTAGCTTATCATAGAGGCATTAGTGCTATTGTAAAACAAAAGCCGCGAGAAGGTACCATCCACACTACTAGTCCAGTAGTAGCCGCAAGTGCCTTCAGCGCCAATCGAACCATTGTCGTATTCGCGGCCGCCGGCAAGGGTTAATTTAAGTGGTGAATTGAAAGCTCCGGATGCATCATTGCTGCTCCAACTCTCACGTTCTGCATCCAATTCTGCTTCAGTAGGCAATCTATAACCACCGGGACAAGGTTTATTAGTGCCGATTATTCCCTGCCAAAGATTATCGTTTTGCGGGCTACGCCAATCGTAAGGTTGAGTTGTTGCTAAAATAAAATCACCATGACCGGGGGTATCGCTACCGTTGAGGAAAGAAGTTGTATTCGAAGTTCTGCTTTCGTGACCATCTGCAGCTCTACCCCATTGATATAAATCACCATAAGCATCATTATCAGTGATATTGGTGGCAGACCGGGTTGCGCCAAGGTTACGGTCCATCCAGGTTTTGCCGGTTTCGGGATTGGTTACTTCTACTACTTCGGTGTCGCTATCAGTGGGCCAGTCGACACTTTCTACTGAAATATAATCTGTTTTCGTTTCTGTATCCGAACCAAAGTCATTTTCCACAGTTAAGCTCACAGTGTAATTATCCTCACTATTGTACGTATGGGTTGGGTTTTGTTCTGCACTGGTGCTGCCATCACCAAAATCCCACTGCCAACTGTCAGGATCACCATCGGACTGGTCTTCAAAATTTACAGTTTCCCCTTCTGTAATATTATTAGTATCTGAAATAAAAGCTGCCGTGGGAGCACTTCCTGCTGTGTCTAATGTGATATTTATTTCGTCAGATGTTTTTTCCTGAGCTTCATCAATGGCTTCTGCTTTAATAGTAAAAGAACCGGGTTCTTCTTCGCTTGTATCCCATTTAAAATTATAGGGAAAACTGCTTGCAGAACCTATTCCTATATTATTTACGTAAAAACGCACTTCGTCGAGGTTGTTATCCTCATCTTCAACCTCCGCTGCAATTGTTATGGTTTCGCCTTGCGTAAATTCATCACCCTCCGCAGGTTTGGTTATGGTACATGTTGGTGCACTGTTGGCAGGTTCGTCATCTTTATTTTCACATGCAGTGAAAATAAAAAATGTGCTGGTTAAAACAACCACTAAAATTGTGAAGAAATTATGTTTTCGTTTCATTTTATAAAATTTTAAGAATCATAATTTTGATTGTTTAGGTATTTGATTTTATATGTTGAATGACAGCAAATCATAAGTCGCTTTATATACCGGTAAATCATTATATTGTGCCATAATAAAAAAAATCGTAGCTCAGCCGCCTAGCGGTTTAGAACCGCTTGGGATATCCGAAATATCCAGCCTTTCTGCACGATTATCCAGGGTATAAACGCTTGCAGCCAGCTCATTCTGCCAGGTTATTCTTTTGAATAATGTAAATTTGTTGGAAATTCCCAGAACCGTGTTTTCTGCCGGATTAACATCAAATTTAACAG
>CAYFRV010000350.1:0-2875 GCA_964345495.1 uncultured Bacteroidales bacterium
TAATTCTATACCTGCACATCTATCGCATCCTGGTATTTGATTTCCTGCTCAGGATAAACAACTACAATATTATTATCGGGGAAAAGCAAATCGAGCTTCTCAGGAATTCTTGCAATATCTTTGTTATATGAAACTGTTTGTTTTCTGGCTTTTACAATAACCAACAAGTCTTCAATTTCAAGTTTCTTTGAGATAATATCCAACATTTCAAGGCATTTGGCTCTCCTGTAAACAACATCAAATTTTTTACTGCTTTTCGCAAAGAACTGTTTGAGCTTCTCGTGAGTATCTTCATACCCCCAAAATATCATCTGGCTGTTGGTATTGCCGCAAATATCACATATATCAGATACCCACTCATAAAAACCTGCTTCATATTCGGTATTTGGAGGCATTAAAACATGTATCTTCTTAATCAGATTCACAGGCGAGTTAATACGGCTTACATAAATTGTTTTTCCTGTTTTTTGAAGCAGGTTATTAAGCAGCGAACCAAAGAAGAAATCTTTCGTTGGTGTTTTCTTATGCCATCCTAAAACCACTTTGTTAATAGCAAGTTCTTTTATAGCTCGTGAAATTCCGTCTGCAACATTGGTATCAACACGGGTAATCACTTTTGACAATACATCTGTCGCTGATGCTTGCTCTTTAGCCTTTTCAAGCATAGATGAATAATTCTGTATTTTCTCAGAAGCCAGATGATCATCTTCTACAATGTTTATTGGATACAGAGGTTGATCAGAATTATCATCCTTAATAATAACGGCAAAAGAAACGAGTTTTTCAAGCGTTTCCGGGTTAGAAACAGGAATTAATATACGTTCTTCGCTACGAGCCGGAATTTCATCTTTATGCTCCTTGTCGAAAGCAATAGCTTTACCGTATTTTTCGGTTACAAAACTACTAATCATAGAGGTAATAAGTACAAGAATAATAGTTGCATTCATAATGGTTTCATGAACTATGCCCATATTGTACCCTACGATTATAATTGCAATAGCTGATGCAGCCCGCGCATTTGTCAATCCAAAAATCAGATAGCGCTCATTCCGGGTGTAGCGGAATAATTTCTGAGTAATATAAGCAGCAAGATATTTTGTAATTACTGCCAATGCAACCAATGCTCCAATCACCCACAATAACCTGGTACTGTGCAAAAGAATTTCCAAATCCACCAACATTCCAACACTAATAAGAAAGAAAGGAATAAATAGGGTATGGCCAATAAATACGATTCGGTTCATCAAAGGTGAACCTTTGGGAATAAGCCTGTTAAGAGCTAAACCTGCAAAGAAAGCGCCAATAATAGGCTCAATATGAGCGAACTCTGCAATAACTGCAGAAACAAACACGATGGTGAGCACAAAAATATATTCCAGGCTGGTCTGGCCATCATAGTTTTTGAAAAACCAACGGCTAACACGGGGAAACACCCAATTAACAATAAAAACAAAAATTGAAAAGTAAGCTATAAATTTCACCCAGAACATCAGTCCGATTCCACCTTCTTGTGATTCAACCAAAACAGCAAGAATCAAGAGAGCAATAGTATCGGCAATAATGGTACCTCCGATGCTCACATTAATAACCCTGTTCCGGGAAATACCCAGGCTGCTTATAATTGGATAAGAAACCAGGGTGTGCGTTGCCATCATACTGCTAATAAGTAAAGATGCAATAAGCGAAAAGTCAAGCAAATAAAAGGCGGCAAGGTAAGTCAAACCAAAAGGAAGGATAAAAGCCAGGATTCCAAAAGTTATACTTTTCTCTTTATTCTTCTTAAAATCTTTTACATCAATCTCTAAACCCGCCAGGAACATCAAATAAAGCAACCCGATGGTACCAAAAATTGAGAATTCCAGATCTTCAGAAAGAAGATTGAATCCATGCGGGCCAACCAATACACCTGCAAGGATCAATCCGATAATTTCCGGAACTTTTATTTTCTTAAATAAGGTAGGTGCCAGGAGAATAATAACTAAAACCAGTGCAAAAATCATCACCGGATTCTGAAGCGGAAAACTAATTTCCAAGATGGGTATTAAATGAAACATAAAACCAACTTTTAAGTTAAAACGCCTGGAGTAATAAAAAGTTTAAGCAATGTTATCTTCAATTTTCAGGAAAGAAAGTATTAAACAGCAACCTACGCTTAAAATCATATTCCGGTATGTAATGAAACACATCGGGTTTTAAACAGATTTCAAGATCATCACGCCTTCCTATACGCCTTAATCGTTCTGCGCCTTCGCTTTGTAACAATTGTTCCTTCAGCGGGCGGAAATCAACCTGTTTTCCTTTTAGCTTCTGCTCGATATACCAGGTACAGGCTTCATCCTCGTCTGCTTTCTCCTGGGAACCAAATCCCATACCCACCAAACTGACCATATCGGGATTTAATTTAGTTAAATAATTTACGATTGATTGAGCATTTCCAAAAGTGGCAATAAAAATTCGTGAAGCTTTTCCGGCATGAACAATTCCTTGTGTACCTGCAGAAGAAGTTAATATAACCGTTTGTTCATCGAGATTAAAACCAGAAGCCTCCGAAGGTGAGTTTCCAAAATCAAAGCCTTCCGGAGGGAAACTATTTCGTTCGCCTGCCAGGTAATAATTTGGATATCTATCTTTAAGTTCGTAGGCCCGTTTCAAATCACCAACCGGAATAACTGCTTCCACCATATTTTGAAAACAAGACAAAATCGTATTACCGGCGCGAAACACATCTACTATTAATGTAATACCGGTGGCTTGCTTTGCTCCTTCCAGACAGGAATAACGCTTTATTTCCATAGAATCATTCTAATTTTTGCTTTCACACTTCAAAATTCGGGTAGAAAATTACATAAAAATTATGGATCAAAATTTACTATTT
>CAYFRV010000351.1:0-2873 GCA_964345495.1 uncultured Bacteroidales bacterium
CACAAAAATACAGAACTAAAGTCATTCTGCAAAATTTTCATTATATTAAATTTGGTATATTTATTGTTAATTTTGCACTATTAAAAATTAAAATATATAGATATATCGTTAACTAATAATAAAACAAATAAATAACTGAATTATGGCATTATTCAAACAAATGGACAACCTGGACGAAGGTGCAAATAAAGAAGAAATGAACGGGGAAGTTGAAAAAGTGAAAGTACTGATTATCGGTTCCGGACCTGCAGGTTATACTGCTGCAATCTACGCTGCAAGAGCCAATTTAAAGCCGGTTATGTATGAAGGAATGGAACCCGGAGGCCAACTGACAACAACAACAGATGTAGAAAATTACCCTGGTTACCCTGAAGGCATTAAAGGTCCTGAAATGATGGAGGATTTAAAAAAGCAGGCTGAACGTTTCGGCACTGACGTGCGTTTTGGAATGGCCACTGCTGCTGACCTTTCACAACAACCTTATACAATTACAATTGATGACAAAAAGAAAATTCAGGCTGATGCATTAATCATAGCGACTGGCGCTTCTGCCAAATATCTTGGAATTGAGTCTGAAGAAAAATTCAAAGGCATGGGCGTTTCAGCTTGTGCAACTTGTGATGGATTTTTCTACAAAGGACAGGATGTAGCAGTCGTTGGTGGCGGCGATACCGCTGCCGAAGAGGCTCTGTATCTTGCAGGCATTGCTAAAAAGGTCTACATGATCCACAGAAGGGATGAGTTAAGAGCATCTCAAATTATGCAAAAGCGTGTCCTGAGCACAGACAATATTGAAGTTTTATGGAACTCTGAAACCAAAGAAGTACTTGGTGACGAAGATGGTGTGAATGGTGTCAGGCTTCTGAAAAATACTACTAATGAGGAATATGACATAAATGTTTCCGGATTCTTTTTAGCAATTGGTCATAAGCCAAATTCTGATATTTTTAAAGACTATCTGAAAATGGATGAGACAGGCTACATTATAACAGAAGAAGGATCTTCAAAAACAAACCTGGAAGGTGTGTTTGCCTGTGGAGATGTTCAGGACTGGATATATCGTCAGGCAGTAACTGCAGCCGGTTCTGGTTGTAAAGCTGCGCTTGATTCTGAAAGATACCTGTCTGTTAAGGAAATGGAGGAACAAGAAAAGAAACAAGCGAATAAACAATAACAACTAAGTACTTAAAAATTAAAACACTACCCGGATTAGATTTTGCCCTTTTCCGGGTTTTTAATTGGTTTAAAAGGCACATTCAGAAGTAAAGGAATATTAAAATGACCATCAATTTGCTAGTGAGCAAGTAAGCATTAGGCGGTTTGCATTAAGCAAAGAAAAAATGAAACATACAAGGCTTTGAAATTCTGAATTCTGTTTTAGCTATTCATTGTTACTAAAAAGTTTCGCAATAAACCCTAACTCATTCATTAATAACCATCAATAGTTATGAGAATAGCTTCTCCTTCGTAGTTTTACTACGGAGAAGGAACACCCTGCTTTGAGAGACTGTGTGAAAATGCAGCTTGATTTCAATGATTTACCATGCCATTTATGGCGTGGATTAGGGCTACACCTCTCACCAGTAAAGGCTTTAGCCAGAAAAATAAATTGAAGCAGCTTAAAGATATAAATAACTTTTGGGCTAAAGCCCGGAAAATTTCAAAATGCATTACCACCGCCATAAATGGCGGCGTAAGTCATTTCCATAATAAAAATACATTTGTATTTTCACACAGCCTCTGAACGTGGGTGCTAAACTCATGTGTTATTTTCTGGTTTTAGAAAAAGTTCATGAAGATAGAATTCGTCTTTTTACTATATGCCATTCTGCTCTTTTTAAGGAATCATTTCAGTGCTCCTATATTGTTATTCAGTTAATTAATCAGCTGCAAAACTTCAGATTGTTACTTCTGAAATTTTCTGCATAAAAAAAGGAAGCCTATTATACAAGCGGCTTCCTTCTAAAATATATAAGGATGATGAGAGACTACTGCTTATTTTTATCTTTATTTTCTTCTCCAAAATTACGTTTAGAAACCAATTCCCCGTTTTCATCGTAATTATACCATGTTCCTGCTTTTTTTCCGTTTTTGTATTTCATTTTAAACCGAAGGGTGCCATCCTCGTCCCAAATCTTCCATAATCCATGTTTTTCCCCTTTTTTATAATTGGCAAGCGCAACTTTTGATTTTTCTGCATTCCAATTGATCCAGGTACCATGCATTTTTCCCTTTTTGTATGATCGGATTTCTTTTTTGTTTCCGTTTTTGAAATAGAAATAGGATTTGCCATCCAGTAGACCATTACTCAGCGAAATCTCAGATTTCAACTGGCCATTGTCATAGTGCTCTTTATAAACACCTGTAAATGGTTCATCCTTTTCATTAACGTATTTCCCGTCTTTTTTAACCAGGTTTTGCGAATATACATTTGCAATTAAACCAAAAAACAAAATGATATATAGTATTATCTTTTTCATAATTTTTAAATTTTACTGAATATTTTAATCTTAGCTAATATACGAATTAATTACCTTTTCGTTACACCTTCAAGTCAACCACGATTTTTTAAAAAAAGAAGTAATTTTTTCCCGTTTTACATGTTAAAAAAAAGTTTTAAAACTTATAACTAAATCCCAGGCTGAAAGTACGACCCGGATTGATGTGCTCATATGTTTCCTTTACTTCAGGATATGATTTATAATAACTAAACTTATTATCGTTTAAAATATTGGACACTTTAAATTCAAGGGTTGCTTTTTGCTCATTACCAATTTTCTTATTGAAACTAAAATTTAAACTATGGAATGAATCAGTGTATATATCCGGGAATAATCCGCTACCTACTACTAATAACGTAGGCCCCTTAACAT
>CAYFRV010000352.1:0-2872 GCA_964345495.1 uncultured Bacteroidales bacterium
CGCAAAGGAGTGGAAGGAATTTTTCTTCTTCCCTGCGCGGTCTCTGCGTCTTCTTTGCGTTCTCTGCGTGAACTTTTTTGCACGCAAAGCGAAATAAAAAATCAGCGTTAATTTTTGTAAGCCATTAACAATTAAAGATTTCTTTCTTCTGAATGCGCCCCTGCATCCTGCTTTCTACTTTCTGTCTGAATTTGTTCTGTATTCTGCATCCTGTATTCCAAGCTAAAAAGGAGCTTCCTGGTCAAAATCGGTGTTACTACCTAAATCTTCTGCAGAAGAGTCATGCTCCGTATTCATTTTGGAACCAATTGTCATTGCACCGCCGTTTGCAGATTCATCATCCATTATGTCTGAAGCTGTATTTTCAAACTCCTCAAATTTGGCCAATTCCTCCCTGAATCTTAATTGTATATCAGCTAATGCACCGTTTCTGTGTTTTGCTAAAATCACTTCTGCGACGCCAATCAGGGAGTTTCCTTCCCCATCATCAATGATACCGTAACGTTCAGGACGATGAATGAACATCACCATGTCTGCATCCTGCTCAATTGCACCGGATTCACGCAAGTCGGAAAGCTGAGGTCGTTTGTCTCCCGAACGCATCTCAACGGAACGATTTAGCTGAGAAAGAGCAATGATCGGCACATCCAATTCTTTTGCTATTCCTTTCAGAGAACGTGAAATGATGCTAACTTCCTGTTCCCTGCTTCCGTAGTTTTCTCCGGTTCCTGACATGAGCTGCAGATAATCAATAAAAATAGCCTCCACATTATACTGGTCTTTTAACCGACGGCATTTTGAACGCAGTTCAAAAACCGATATTCCGGGTGTATCATCTATAAATATGGGCGCATCTACAAGTTTCTTTATTCTGTACTCAAGTTGCTCCCATTCCCATCTTTCCAGGTTTCCATTCCTGATCTTTTCGGAGGGTAGCTCTGTTTCGCTAACGATCAAACGATTAACTAACTGAATAGAACTCATCTCCAGTGAGAAAATTCCAATTGGCCGCTCATGCTCAACCGCAATATTTCTTGCCATTGACAATACAAAAGCCGTTTTTCCCATCGAAGGCCTTGCAGCAATAATTACCAAATCAGAACGCTGCCAGCCGGAGGTCACCCTATCCAGCTTGGTAAAACCCGAAGGTACACCACTCAAGCCGTCTTCCTTTTGAGAGGCTTCTTCAATCTGATCAATAGCATCCTGAATAAGTGCGCTAATCCGCGAAGTTTCCTTCTTTATATTTGTCTCAGTAACCTGGAATAACTGAGCTTCCGAATAGTCAATCAAATCATTTACATCGATTGAATCATCATACGCTTTAGTCTGAATTTCACTTGCAACCCTGATCAATTCCCTTTGAATATGCTTTTGAGCAATAATGCGGGCATGATATTCGATGTGAGCTGCTGTGGCAACTTTACTGGTTAGTTGAGTGATGTAATAGGGTCCGCCTACTTCATCAATTTCATTATTCTTTTTTAGCTCTTCTGTGACAGTCAGAATATCAATCGGCTGTAAGTTTTGCGCCAACTGAATAATGGCACGGTATATCTTCTGATGGGCATCTTTATAAAAACTCTCGGGAGATAAAATATCCATAACAGAAGTAATGGCATCTTTCTCAAGCATTATAGCACCTAAAACTGCCTCTTCAAGATCAACTGCCTGCGGGGGTTTTCTTCCATGATCAAGTGCCTGATTTACAAAAGAAGAATTTGGTTTATTGTTTGTTTTCTGCGCCATTATTCTTTTTAGATTATTCTTTTTATTTTTGAAATTCAAAGTTAATAATAGAATCACACTTTATGTAAAAACAAAAGAGATATTATCAAATGAAAAATTAACTTTTTTTTGTTAACAGAATGTTAAAAAAAAGCTACATTGAAAACCGATTTTGAACACAATACATTATGATCGATTTTCCTAACGCAAAGATCAATATCGGACTGAATATCAAAGAGAAAAGAACCGATGGGTTTCATAATATTGAAACCATTTTCTACCCTTTAACCCTATCTGATATCCTGGAAATTCAGATAAAAAGTGATAATGACAGGCCAACGCTTACAAACACAGGATTAGCCGTTGATACCCCTAATGAAAATAACATCGTTTTCAAGGCCTTTGAAATCATGCGGAAGTTCAACATTATTCCGGAAGTGAATATGCACCTGCACAAAATTATTCCTTTTGGCGCTGGACTTGGAGGGGGATCTTCAGACGCAACCTTTACATTAAAAATTTTGAATAAGCTTTTCTTTCTGGAAAAACAAGAAGATCAACTGCAAGATTATGCCGAATCACTTGGATCAGATTGTCCGTTCTTTTTAAAGAACACGCCGCAATATGCATACGAGAAAGGAAACAAAACGGAACCTGTAAATCTATCATTGAAGGGCTACAGTATTCTTCTTGTTATTCCTAATATTCAAATATCCACGAAATTTGCATACCAGGGAGTTAAAGTTGAAAAAACCAAAGTATCGCTCAAAAAACATATAGAAGAAATTCCGGTAAATGAATGGAAATACCACATTCAGAATGATTTTGAAACGCATTTATTTGAACACTACAAAGAATTGAAAGATGTAAAAGAGCAGTTGTATCAGTCCGGTGCTGTTTTTGCTTCCTTATCGGGAAGCGGCTCTGCCATCTTTGGAATTTTTGAAGAAACACCTCCTGATATCAATTTTCCTGATTCTTGTTTTGTATGGAAGGAGAAACTCAGGCATTAATCAGGCAAATTCAGAAGTAGAGGTTAATTATAAAATTGCCATCAATTTTCTAATAATTAGTGAGCTGTTGGCTTTTAGCTATTGGCTATTGGCAGAAAGAAATAGTAATCGTCTAAACAACTAAACTCCTA
>CAYFRV010000353.1:0-2870 GCA_964345495.1 uncultured Bacteroidales bacterium
CACTGTAATCCTATCGCCTGCAAATTTCTTTATAGGGACAATTGCGACAGATGCTTTCTTCTTCTGTCTGATAGAAATCCTCTTCCGGATCAAACAGTCTCCGGAGAGCAACTTTTAATTGGGTGTCTAATTCGCCGGCTACTTGTTGATAGGTGATTTTCTGTTTTCCCGACTTTAGTGCATAATGAAAGCCCTGTGAAAATAAATCCCGTATGAAATACAAACCGGGGATAACTTCCTGTTGAGGGTTTGCTGTTTCGCTATACATTTTACAATAAAGCAATGCCTGCAGAGCTTTATGATTTCCTTTTGCCTCAAACAATTGGGGTACGCCACTCATTCTCTGCTCAGGTGTACCGGTTTTATAATCGATCACCCGAATTCCTTCTCCGTTAATATCCAGCCGGTCAATGATGCCTTTAAAAGTTACGCGTTTTTGTTCACCGTTTACTTCAAAGTCAACATCGGCTTTATAATTTTTCTCTAATGATTGGATTTTAAATGGAGCAAACTTTTGATCTACTTTTAAAAACTGTTTAATATACTTTTGGAGTATCTCATTAATCAAAATGTTCTTTCCGGATAATCTCAACGGCTTTTCCTTTGGAATATCCGTAAAGTATTCCTCACGGAATGCATCTAACAGCGCACTTTCTATTCGTGAATTGTTTTTTTCCAGTTTATGTAATTCTTCCACGGTCATTTCCTGGCTTGCATAATCTTTATATAGCAATTCTAAAGCTTTGTGCAGCAATGATCCAAATAATGGTAAATCAACGTCTTCTGTGATTTCTTCCGGTTCTTTCAAACCAGCTATATATCGAAAGTAAAACTGTAACGGACAGGCTAAAAATTTATTTAATGCGCTAGGAGAGAGTGTTTTGCTTTGATTATTTAATGAGTTAAAAGATTCCAGTTTATCAAGCACTTCCTTGCTTTTGGGAATATTCAGTTCAGAAACTTCCGGCGTGCTGATACCGGAAACAACTGTCTTTTCTTTTATTTGAAAGCCGGACTCGTATTTTAGCTGTTGCATAAAGCGGCTCATTTCACCCGTTTGAATTCCGTCAGAACCAGAATTATATACTAGTGTTATGTCTTTGGCGCGCTGAAGCATTCTGTAAAAATAATATGCGTAAATGGCATCGTTATATTCGTAAGTAGGCAAACCAAACCCTTTTCGCAAGCTATAAGGGATAAAAGAAGGAGTGGAGTCTGCTT
This sequence comes from uncultured Bacteroidales bacterium, assembly GCA_964345495.1. Classification (GTDB taxonomy): domain Bacteria; phylum Bacteroidota; class Bacteroidia; order Bacteroidales; family UBA12077; genus JAGXLC01. The sequence goes on from CAYFRV010000353.1 coordinate 1,222, forward strand.
TTGGAAAAATGCCTTCATTCATAGAAAGCACGATTAGGTGGTCAAAATCCAGTGCTCGTGTTTCTAATATTCCCATTACCTGTAATCCAGAAAGCGGTTCTCCTTCGTACGGAATGTTCTGTGTTTGAACGATCTTTTCCAGTATGCGCAAATAGGTCTCTACCTTTATATTTACTTCCCTGTCATTAAAAATTTCTTTTAATCGCTTTACTGTCAGGTAAACGTTGTAAATGCATTCAAGTTCCAGATTAACAGAGATTTCCTCATCCCCTCTGTCTTTTAATATTTGATAAAAATGATGATAGTTGTTCAGCAGATAGTCACTAAGCGACTGATAATCCGGCTGAAGAGCAAAAATGTTGCGCATGAACTGTTCTGTGTTCAGCTCTTTAGAATTTATAAAAACTTTGTTATGCTTTTTTATTTGCTGTATAAGATTATCCGTGCTTTCACCCCTGATCAGTCCGATGTATTGGTGGTTGAGAATGGAAAGTACATCTTTATGATAAAACAGGATTTCCTGATCGTTTGTTTTTGCGTTTTTCTGAAGCTGAATCATAGCCAGTAACAGGCTGTACGCCGGTGTTACTGAAACCGGGTACCCCATAGTCACGTTGATTCCTTCTATATTCTCAGGCAAAGAATTCAGTACCGGCAACAATAAGTGTTCATCTGGCAGAATAATAGCGGTATGATTGGGAGCATTTGCTGGTATTTTTTTCTCTTTAAGCAATTCAGGAAGAACTTTTGTCTGAGCAATGTCGTAGGAGGTGTTCAGAAATCGAATCTGTTTTTCAGAATTCATGTTGGAAGGATCATTCTTCAGCATGTCGGGGAATTCTTTCAGGTTCTCCCTGATAAATTGACCAGCTTCATGATTTTTGATGTAATATTCATCGTAATCCCAGTAAAATTCAGCTTTATTGTGGTTCTTTAAAAACCGGAACAATTTCTTTTCACAGGGAGTTAAAGCATTGAAACCTACGAAAATGTATTTTTTCTCCTCTGCATTTAATTTATTCGAACGGATCAGATCGTTTACAGTACGGTAAATTTTGCCTTCGTATGCATATTTTTTTTCGTCAAGCAATTGATTTAGTTGAATATACACATTGTACAGAATTTCCCAAATACTTAAAAAATCTTTTTGTTCGTCGGATAAGCTGTTGATTTGAAAAGTATCCCAAAAACGGCGTATTGCATCGATTTGTTCCTGAGTCAGATATGTGAACTGATCTTCAATAGATTTTATTGAAGCCAGGTTTTGAAACAGATCTCCCGGGTTAATCAGGTATTTGTCTATATCATCAAAATCGTGTAACAGCATTTCTCCCCAGAAATAGAACTCATCAAACGGTTCGTTGTAACCTTTTTCTTTGTTGAAAAGCTGATGCATATCAAAAATAAGCATCATGGTATCTGCCAGTTGCAGTCCCGAAAACTGCTGCATCAAATCATTGATTGTGTATATCTGCGGCGACCAAACCGGTTGATCCAGGTTTTCCGATAAATACTGACGGAAATACAAACCTGCCCTGCGGTTGGGGAATACTATGGATACATTTTTAAGGTCATCCTTATTTCGATTATAGATATCTTTTGCTACTTCCTGAAGAAAATATGTCATTCGAATATTGTTTTATCATTCT
>CAYFRV010000354.1:0-2868 GCA_964345495.1 uncultured Bacteroidales bacterium
TAATTATTATTCTGCGTATGCAACCCACATTCTTTCTTTTCAGGTTCTTCCCACCACCATCTTCCGGCACGTTCATCTTCGCCGGGTTTTATTGCACGTGTGCACGGCTCACAACCAATGCTGGGATAACCTTTATCATGGAGGGTGTTATAGGGGACGTTATGTTTTTTTATGTATTTCCAAACGTCCTGTTGAGTCCAGTTGTATAAAGGATGCACTTTGATTATCTGATTTGCTTCGTCCCACTCAACCGGCTGTAGGTTAATACGTGTTATCGATTGATCTCTTCGTAAACCGGCTATCCAAATCTTGTAGCCTTTTAAAGCTCTTTTTAATGGTTCAGTTTTTCTTAAGTGGCAACATAATTTTCTGTTTTCCAGGCTTTTATAAAAAAGATTCATTCCCTTCTCATTGACCATTTTTTCCACTTTCTTATAATCCGGGAAAAAGACATTTATCTTTATGTTATAACGTTTTTTTGTTCTGTCTATTAAATCGTAAGTTTCCTGGAACAATCTGCCTGTATCAAGGGTAATTATATTAACCGCGTCTTTATTATTATTAACGATCATATCTGTTATGACCTGGCCTTCGGCTCCCAATCCTGTTGAGAAAACAATTTCTCCTTTATAATTCTTCAGAAAATAGTTGACAATTTCTGCGGCTGTTGCCTGTTCTAGTAACTTATTGATCTCTTGTGCTTTATCTTGATTCGCCATATAAAAATATTTTAGATAAATATTTTCCTTAACTGAAAGGAGGTTCAAATTTACATATAATCATTTTTCTTGCAACAAAAATGTATCGAAACTATTAAAGCAGTAAAATAAACAAAAATCAGGGAATTACGCAAACCCATTTTAAGTAATTTGATTAAACAGATTACAATGTCGCCTATGCAATTAATTTGTAAGAATCTTTCTATCTTTAAACAGATTAGCGATTTATTCCTTATATTTGCAACTTTTAAATTAAGATTAAAATCATTGTGTAACATAAAAAATATTAGCTGATGAAGAATAAAATATTACAGCCTCATGGAGGTAACGGATTGGTTAATCGGATCATCCCGGAATTGGAACGTGAAAATTTAATAAAAGAAGCTGAAAACTATAACGTGTATAAAATTTCAGATTCGGATCTTTCTGTATTTTACAGAATGGCTGATGGTGCGCTTTCGCCATTAAAAGGTCCAATGAATGAAGATGAATTCCATAAGGTGCTCGATGAAGAAGTAATTGAAAGAAATGGAAAAAATTATGCGTGGACAATTCCCCTCGCATTTCCAATTTCAAAAAAAGAAGCTGATAAGCTGAATAAAAATGAGACCGTAGCTGTTGAAAATGAACAGGGTGAAATTGTTGGAACGCTCTACATTACCGATATTTATCCATTTGACAAGAAAAAATATAATCGATCTGTTTATGGCACCGATCGTATGGATCATCCGGGTGCAAGGATTTTTAATGAGGAACAGGACTATTTGCTTGGAGGAGAGATCTGGTCATTACCACAACCCAAACACCCAAGTTTTGGACAATATATGCTTTCTCCTGCGGAAACACGTGCTTTATTCGAGAAAAAAGGGTGGGAGAAGATCGTAGGTTTTCAAACCCGTAATGCATTGCACCGTGCACATGAATATGCTATGGTTTATGCTGCCGAGGAATTGACACGCCAGGGATATTATACCGGTACCGTTTTAAATCCACTTGTAGGTGCAACGAAATCAGATGATATACCCGCGGATGTCAGAATGAGAACGTATGAAGCTTTAATTAAAGATAAATGGATTGGCTACGGCGATAAAGATGAAGAGCTTTGGAAGGAAAAAGGATATGATCTGGATGACGAGATGCTTTTGATCGGTCTTGACATGAAAATGTTTTATGCAGGCCCTAAAGAAGCGGTGATGCACTCTATATACAGGCAAAATTATGGCTTCACCAACATAGTTATTGGACGAAAACACGCCGACGCACCATTTGATGACGGCGAAGCAATCTGGGGAGACTTTGACGCGCACAATATTTTCGATAACTTAAAAGGTGATTTGGAGATAGAACCCGTTAAGGTTGGTTTTGCAGCATTCTTTAAAGAAATAAACAGAGTGGGTTTAATAAAAGAATTTGAGCCAAAAGGTTATCATACTGTGTTTATTTCCGGTAAAGAAGTAAGGAAAAAACTGCAAAGCGGTGAAGACGTGGATGAGAGGATTCTCAGAAAATGCGTAGGCGACATACTTAAAGAATATTTTACAGCAAAGGACAAAACAAAAGTGAGCGAAGACAAAAAGAAGAGTTCTAATGTAGTTTGGCACGATACTGTAATTTCCAAAGAAAAGCGTCAAGAAAGAAACGGACACAGGGGTGTTGTGATATGGATGACAGGATTGTCCGGTTGTGGTAAATCTACAATTGCCACCGAGCTTGAAAAAACATTGTTTGAGAAGGATGCAAATGTTTTCATTTTGGATGGAGACAATGTTCGCCACGGTTTAAACGGTGACTTAGGTTTTTCACCTGAAGACAGAGAAGAAAACATTCGGCGTATCGGTGAAGTTGCCCATCTGTTTGCCGAGGCCGGCACAATTGCAATAACATCCTTTATTTCACCCTATGTTAAGGATCGGGAAAGAGCAAGGGATCTGAACGAAGAAGGTGATTTTGTGGAAATATATGTAAAAGCGCCACTTTCCGTATGTGAAAACCGGGATCCAAAAGGGTTGTATAAAAAAGCCAGAGATGGCGTTATTCCTGAATTTACAGGAATTTCAGCTCCTTATGAAGAACCCAAAAACCCGGAAATAACGATTGAAACAGATAAACTAAATGTTCAGGAATCTGTTGATAAGATTATCGATTACCT
>CAYFRV010000355.1:0-2822 GCA_964345495.1 uncultured Bacteroidales bacterium
GTAACTAAATAATTGTGAAATACTTAAATGTCATACAATGAGCCGATTAGCTATATTTTTTTTCGTATCTGTACTGACAATTTTTATAGCATGTAATCCTGTAAAATCTCAAAATCAAAGTGATATGGAAAAGAATACAAATAAAAATGGTGGCATTATTTTCTTTGCCACAGAGAAACTCGATAGCATCGCTGACTTTTATATTGAAAAAGTTGGTTGCGAGCTATGGTTGGATCAGGGAGCATGTAAAATTCTGAAACATGGCAACATGTTATTTGGGTTTTGTAAAAGTGACCATGCAGATAAAGAAGCTGTTATTACCTTTTTTTATCCTGAAAAAGAAATGGTTGACAGCATGTATTCCCGGATTGAAAAAATTGCCGGGGATAAGCCTAAAATGAATCCCAAATTCAATATATATCATTTTTATGGCCGTGATCCTGAAAACCGTTCCATAGAATTTCAATATTTTGATCACGAATTAAAAGATTATTAGCCACAAAATTTATCTTTTATGAGTTTTTAGATTTACTGTTATAAACAATGAAAAATTGATTATTTTTAAACTTTGAAAAATAATCTAAGTCAATTTTAATAATATTAATCATTCAAATAAATTTTTAATTTTAAATCAAATGAATATGCAAACTGTAAGAATAACAATTTTTGTCCTGTTAACTGCATTAATTATGGGTTCATGCACTACAAAGAAGGATAAAGAAAACGGTAAGAATCCGTTTTTTACCGAGTACGAAACTTCCTATAAAATTCCACCTTTTGATAAAATAGAAAAAGGGCATTATTTACCTGCTTTTGAAAAGGGAATGGAAGAACAGAAAAAGGAAATAGAGAAAATAGTAAATAACTCTGAAGCTCCTACCTATGAAAATACTATTGAAGAATTGGTATACAGTGGAAAATTACTTGATAAGGTTTCTCATGTGTTTTATGGATTATTGAGCGCCAATACAAATGATTCATTACAGAGCATAGCGAAAGAAGTTTCTCCAAAATACTCGAAGCACAGCGATAATATAAAGATGAATCCTGAGCTTTTTGAACGCGTTAAAGGTGTTTATGAAAAACGGGATGAATTGGATTTAACTCCGGAACAAGATTATTTATTAGAAAATATCTACAAAGATTTTGTTCGCAGTGGAGCCAATCTGCCTTCTGAAGAAAAAGAAGAACTCAAAAAGATTAATCAAAAATTGTCATCTCTTTCACTGGAGTTTGGGCAAAATGAATTAAAAGAGACCAACAACTTTGAAATGGTCATTGAAAAAGAAGAAAACCTTGCCGGTCTGCCGGAATCAGTTATTCAAACTGCAGCAGAAAAAGCAGAGGAAAAGGGTTATGAAGGGAAATGGGTGTTTACCACTCATAAACCAAGTATGCTTCCTTTCTTGAGTTATTCCCAAAAACGTGATTTAAGAGAGAAACTCTATAAAGCTTATTTATACAGGGGAAATAACGATAATGAATATGATAATAAGGAAATTCTTTCTGAAATCATAAAATTACGAGTTAAGAAGGCCAATTTATTAGGCTATGATACTTATGCCGACTATACCCTTGAAACACGAATGGCCGAGGAGCCAAAGGATGTGATGAATCTTCTTAAACAGGTGTGGAATCCGGCTCTTGAAAAAGCTAAGGAAGAAAGAGCTCAAATGCAAAAGCTTATTGAAAAGGAAGGCAAAGATTTTGATTTGAAAAGCTGGGACTGGTGGTATTATGCAGAAAAATTACGTAAGCAAAAGTATGACCTTGACGATAGTGAATTGCGTCCATACTTTGAGTTGGATAAAGTAAAACAGGGAGCTTTTGACGTAGCCAATAAACTATATGGTTTAACTTTTTCTGAAATTGAAAAAGATGTTCCACTGCCGCATCCCGATGCACAAGTCTATAAGGTAGAAGAAAGTGATGGCTCTCAGGTTGGACTGCTTTTCCTGGATTTCCATCCACGTGAAAGTAAAAAAGGTGGCGCATGGTGTGGTCGATATCGTTCTCACTATGAAACAAGAGATGGAAAAGAAATCCATCCCCTTGTTACTATGGTTATGAATTTCACAACACCAACAGAAGATAAACCTGCATTATTGAGTATGGATGAAGTGGAAACATTATTTCATGAATTTGGTCATGCCTTAGATGGTTTACTTGCAGATAATAAATATCCGCAAACTAATATTCCGAGAGATTTTGTTGAACTGCCTTCGCAAATAATGGAACATTGGGCTAGTCATCCGAAGGTTATGAAAGATTATGCGAAACATTATGAAACAGGAGATCCGATACCCGATAAGTTGATTGAAAAGATCGAAAAGAGCGGATATTTTAATCAGGGATTTAAAAATGTAGAGTTTACAGCAGCCGCCATGCTGGATATGGCTTATCATACATTGGAAGAGCCTAAGGACTTGAATGTTATGGAATTTGAGCAGAATTATCTCGACAAAATCGGGTTAATACCTGAAATTGAGCCACGTTATCATAGCACTTATTTCAGTCACATTACAGGCGGATATGCTGCTGGCTATTACAGCTACATGTGGTCTGCTGTATTAGACAATGATGCTTTTGAGGCTTTCAAAGAAAATGGAATTTACGATCAGGAAACTGCCGGCAAATTCCGTCATCTTCTAGAAAAGTCCGGTACCAGAGATGCTATGAAATTATACAAGAATTTCAGAGGCCAGGAGCCAAAGATTGAACCACTTTTAAGAAATCGTGGACTACTAAATTAATAGAGCAATAAATATATTCATTACGGAATTTAAAAACGCCTCCATTGTTTGTTCAAAGGGGGCGTTTTT
>CAYFRV010000356.1:0-2812 GCA_964345495.1 uncultured Bacteroidales bacterium
CATCCCCATAAGGATTATGCGCTTTGGACATACGTTTAAAATAGTCTGGTTCATCAATTAATCTGCTTGTTTCTGAAAAGATTAAATCCGCATCTGTTCCAACTAGTTTTACAGTTCCTGCTTCAACGGCCTCGGGCCTTTCGGTTGTTTCGCGCATCACAAGCACAGGTTTTCCCAACCCCGGCGCTTCTTCCTGAATGCCTCCACTGTCGGTTATTACAATATAGGATTTGCTCATCAGGTAAATGAATGGCAGGTAATCCAGTGGTTCTATCAGATAAATGTTTTCGGTGTCTCCCAAAATATCATACACGGGTTTTTGTACATTGGGGTTCAAATGAACGGGATACACCAGGTCGTAATCAGGGTAGTTATCAGCAATCCTTTTCATTGCCCTGCAAATATTTTTAAATCCCTCTCCAAAGTTTTCTCTCCTGTGCCCTGTTATTAAAATGTATTTCCGTTCCTGGTTATTTAAAACAAACCCCTTTTCACTGATAATTGCTTTTAGCTCTTCCTCCAATTCCGGTTTTTTCTCTATTTTAGCCAGCATCAAATAAAGCGCATCAATCACTGTATTCCCCGTAACATATATATTTTCTTCTTTAACTCCCTCATTCAGGAGGTTTTGTTTCGCCGTTCGGGTAGGTGCAAAGTGATATTGAGCCAGGCTTCCCGTCAATTTTCTATTCATTTCCTCCGGCCATGGAGAATAAACATTGCCGGTTCTTAATCCGGCTTCTACATGTCCCACAGCAATTTTCCGGTAAAAAGCAGCAAGCGAAGCAGCAAATGTAGTGGTGGTATCGCCATGAACCAATACCATATCCGGATCAGCATCCTCATAGACATCCCTCAGTTTTAAAAGAATTCTGGAAGTAACATCGTAAAGATCCTGATTGGGCTGCATGATATTTAAATCATAATCCGGCCGGATATCAAAAATCTCCAGCACCTGGTCCAGCATTTCCCGGTGCTGTGCTGTTACACAAACCTTTGTATCAAATTTCTCAGGATGCTTCTCAAGTTCTTTTACAACAGGAGCCATTTTTATAGCCTCAGGGCGTGTGCCGAAGACGAAGAGGATTATCTTTTTTTTGGGTTTTATCATGGTTTGAGGTTAATTCAACCTTTTCGTGTTTACTAATCCCTGAATTGCACTAATTTTGACGAATTACACGAAGTTAATTTACAAAACGTTTATAGGTTAACGATGGGGATCCAAAATTAATAAGTATCCCTAATTTAAAATTTGTCGCTTTTACGTTGTTTAAGGTTTGTTTGCTGTTGGCATCAACCATAAATTTTATTGCTTTTAGCTCAATAATGATTGAATCATAGCATACAAAGTCAGCCCTAAAGTATTTATTTAATGGTTTATCTCCATAAAATACAGGTAGCTTCTTTTCTTTTTCATAAGGTATTCCTGAATTATTGAATTCAATTTCTAAGGCTTCAGCATACACACTTTCTAAAAACCCTGAGCCAAGTTTTTTATGAACCTCCATACAGGCCCCTATAATTTTGTAACTTTCATCTTTAAAGACTATATCTGCCACTTAGTGCAATTCGTTTTAATTCGTTAAATTTGTTTTCGGGCTCCACAGAAATCCAATTCAGCCTTTTTATTATCCTTTTCAATCGTTCTGAATTCTCTGTGAGCGACAAGAAATGTTACAATATCAGCTTTATCAAAAGCTTCTGTATACTCTGACAGGTCAAAGCCCGTTTCTGAATTGCCATTAATGTTCGGTTCAGTAATCAGGTATTCAGCCTTATCAAATTGGGTTATCTGATTAGCTACATACATGGCAGGTGATTCCCTTAAATCGTCAATATCGGGCTTGAATGCAAGGCCCATTAACGCCACCCGGGGTTTTCGGTTATGTTCCAGTTGAAATTCCAGTATTTCATTTTTTATTCTTTCCACGACCCAATCTGCCTTATAATCATTAATTTTTCTTGCCTGGTGTATAATTTTTGCCTCCTCCGGGAATTCTGAGACGATAAACCATGGGTCTACAGCTATACAATGGCCTCCAACACCGGTACCCGGCTGCAGAATGTTCACCCTTGGGTGTTTGTTTGCCATTTCTATCAACTCCCACACATCAATTTCTGCTTTTTCTGCAATAATTGAAAGCTCATTTGCAAACGCAATGTTCACATCCCTGAAAGAATTTTCCGTCAGTTTACACATTTCAGCGGTTCGGGCTGTGGTGGTATGTAAGTTTGCTGAAACAAAAATGCTGTAAAATCTGGCAGCTCTTTCCGCCGATTGCTTATCCATTCCACCAACTACGCGATCATTATTTTCCAGTTCATATATTACTTTTCCCGGCATTACTCTTTCCGGACAGTAAGCAATATGAAGTTTCCCTTTTAATTCAGGTCGTTCTTCGTAAATAAGCTCTGCCATCTTCTCGGTTGTTCCAACCGGTGAAGTTGATTCAATTATGAATAAGTCCCCTTCTTTGAGTGCCGGTATAGCAGAACGGGTAGCCTTTTCAACATAAGTTAAATCAGGGACATGATTATCCTTAAAAGGCGTAGGTACCGCAATAACAAAAACATCGGACTCTTCGCATTTATCTGAGGCTCTCAAATATTTCTCCTCTACAACCTTTTTAACCAATCCATCCAGTGCCGGCTCAACAATATGGATTTTACCTTCGTTTATCGTGTCCACAACAGACTGGTTCACATCAACACCAACGACTTCGATTTTATTTGATGCTATTACCGCTGCAGTGGGAAGGCCAATGTAGCCCAACCCAATCATCGTGACTTTAGGTTGTTTTTTTGTCATAAT
>CAYFRV010000357.1:0-2800 GCA_964345495.1 uncultured Bacteroidales bacterium
TCAAAATCCCGGTATCGGTTTTCAATTAAATCCAGGGTGTCCAATAGTTCATTTTGATCCAGGGAGGTAACCAGTTTTTTACGGATTTCTTTAAAATGCGGCAGGCCTTTAAAGTAATTTGAAAGATGCCTTCTCATTTCGTAAATTCCTCTTGGATACCCTTTCCATTCGATGGACTTTAAAAAGTGCCGCCTGGCAATATTAACCTTTTCGGTTATGGAAGGTTCATCGGGAATTTCACCCGTTTGCAGGTAAGTTTTAATGGCGCTGAACAACCACGGTTTACCGACAGTCGCCCTGCCAATCATAACGCCATCCACGCCATAGTTTTGGAAGGCATTTTTGGCGCTTTCCGGACTGTCAATATCTCCGTTGCCGATCACCGGGATTTCAATTTCGGGGTCGTTTTTGACTTCAGATATGATGTCCCAGTTGGCTTGCCCTTTATACATTTGAGCTTTTGTTCGCCCGTGAATTGTAATGGCAGCTATGCCCACTTCCTGAAGTCTTTTTGCAATATCGACGATAGTTATGTTTTTGTCATCCCATCCGGTTCTGGTTTTCACAGTTACCGGCAGCGATGACGTTTGTACCACAGCCTTTGTCATTTCCACCATCAAAGGTATATTTTGAAGTAAGCCCGCACCTGCACCACGATGGGCAATTTTTTTAGCCGGGCACCCAAAATTCAGATCAATAAAATCCGGCCCCGTGCTCTCTGCCATTTTTGTGGCCTGCACCATGGAGTCGATATTGTGCCCATATAGCTGAACACCAAACGGACGTTCCGAATCATCAATTCTCATTTTATGGTAGCTTTTTTCGCAGTCTCTGATCAACCCCTCTGATGCAATGAATTCAGAGACCATTACATCTGCTCCATACTCCTTACAGACGCTGCGAAAGGACTGGTCCGTAATGTCTTCCATTGGTGCAAGAAATAAAGGCTTTTCGGGCAATTGTATTTTACCAATTGTTGTCAATGTTCAATTTGTTTTTTTATTTTTACCTGCAAAAGTACAAACTTTTAATGTGTTTTGTTTAAATGCAACAGCCTCTTCATCATCATCCTTTTGTACAACTGCTTACAGTGATTTTTAGTATGCTTGCCTGTTTCATTCTTTTGTCTCTGGCAGCGTTTTTTCTGGCCATTCCCTTGTTTGGTATTTCTTTGGGACAGCTCATTGAATATTTTGAAACCGGTGGATTGCAGGAAAATTTGATGTTGCTGAAATATTTTCAGTCTGTCCAGTCTCTGGGCATGTTCGTGCTACCTCCCTTTATCATTGCATGGTTGTATTCCCGTAATACTTCAGAATATTTAAAAGTGAACGTGGCCCCGTCTCTTTCTTCCTATTTTTTAGTCATCGCCATTATATATTTCAGCTTGCCGTTTATAGGTTTCCTTTCTCAGTTAAATCAGAATATTTCTTTTCCGGAAGCATTTGAAAATATTGAAAAATGGTTGATGAATAAAGAAGACTCTGCTTATGAATTGACGCAGAAATTTTTAGCCGCTGATAATTTGAAAGGCTTACTTGTAAATGTAATACTGGTTGGAGTATTACCGGCTGTTGGCGAAGAGTTTATTTTCAGAGGCGTTTTACAGAAAATATTTGCCAGGTGGACGAGGAGTGCACATCTGGGCATTTTAATCGCCGCGTTTTTGTTCAGCGCCATGCATATTCAGTTTTATGGGTTGATTCCCCGCTTTTTTCTCGGATTGTTATTCGGGTATTTCATGCTCTGGAGCGGATCGATATGGCTTCCTGTATTCGGGCATTTTGTAAATAATACAAGCGCCGTGGTGTATTATTATTATACGAGTAACGTTAGTTTCCAGCCTGAAAAATATGACTCGATGAATTTTACTGACACAGCAGTTCTGGTGAGTGTGGTTTTCGTTTTGTTGTTGGGCTATTCAATATATTTTGTTGAAAAAAACCGGTTAAAAAACAATTGAGTTATTGTTGAAGTTGAATAAATTGCGGTTTCCCAGTTCATTTTTTCGGTACACATAAACCAGCCCATATTCTTTCGCCTTTTCGCGTTTGACATCCTCAGGTTCATCGCTGAAAGTTTTTTCCACCTCATTCCAGATGTTTACAATAATATTGTTTGCTTCCTCCCTTAGTTTCAGGAGTTCATTGTGAGCCCTGTCGTATTTTTCGTGCATTTTTTTCTGGAATGTATAGGCTTCATAAAAATTATCGTAATGAACCTTCACCACAGCGGTGGTTGGGTTGGTAACCGGGGGCAATCCTTTAATTTTTCTTTGAGCTTCGCCGTCTATGATTTTTTTGCCCCATTCGATAATGTCTGCTTCGGAATTAAGTGAGGGAAGTTTTTTAGAATTTTCCGGGAGAGCGTAAAATGTGCGTATATTCGGGGGCATCTCACCACGGCTAATGGACATGTTTACCACCTGGATAAAATGGGAAATATAAAGCTTAGCCTTTTTGAATTTTTTGCTGTATTCTTTATGGTTTTTGGTTTGAATATTATAAATCTCGTGATACTCTTTAATTGCCTTTTCGTATTTCGGCAGGAAAGACGAAGCTCTTTGTAGCGTTTCCTGATTAAATGCCAACTTAAACGGGGGAATTTCTTTACCTTTTTCAACGGCTGTACTGAGTGCTCTGAGTCTTGATTTGTCTGTGTTGGGGAGTCTTCTGTATGGCATAGCAAAAATTGTTAATAACTTGTTAACAATGTACGAATATACAAATAATTTTAATGTAGCACCCTGTTCGCACATAATTTTTTATAAATATTTCATTGATTTTTAATTTGATAGGTT
>CAYFRV010000358.1:0-2791 GCA_964345495.1 uncultured Bacteroidales bacterium
AGCCAAAAGCAAACAGCCAATAGCTAAAAGCCAACAGCTACTTATTAAAAACGGATGATAATATTAATCTTCACCTCTACTTCTAAAAGTGCCTCTTTCAACGCAGGTCAAGAATAATGGGCAAATGGTCGCTAAAACCGTCATTGTATCTAAATCCTATATAGGTTCTGTATGGCTTTTTCCCTATATATTTTTCATCTTTTTCTAATAAAAAATCGGGAGTAAATATGTGCGCATTTTCCACTGAAGTTTTCAGCTCATTGCCATTTTTCAGCAAACTGCCGGAAACAATAAACTGGTCGATCACACTCCACTGACCCTGGTATTTATATGTTCCATAGGCTTCATTCAGCCAATGTTCCGAAAGGCTATAAAGATTCTGATTAATGATTGAATCGCCGGGAGTGTCCACTTTCAAAAAAGCTTTAATACTTTCTGATGTCGGGCCATCATTAAAATCACCGGTTATGATAAGTTTTGCCCGCCTCTCTTTCTTCAGTATTGAATCGGTAACTGTCTTTAACGTTTTAGCGGCAATGTTCCTTTTGGGTTGAGATTTCACTGCTCCGCCGTATTTAGACGGCCAGTGATTGACAAAAACATGAAGTGTATCATTCTGTTTTGTGTGTCCTTTTGTATATAAAATTTCCCGTGTAGAACTAAACTCATCCGGCAATTTGAGACGAATAAATCTTTCTGAAACCGGGAAAAATCTTTCCGGATCATATAAAAGAGCTACATCAATTCCTCTATGATCCGGCGAATTTTTGTGAATATACTTGTATTCAAATTTAGAAAAAGGAGTGTTCCAAAGGAGCTCTTCCAGCACCGTTTCGTTTTCTATTTCACATAAACCAATAAGCTCCGGGGGTCTCCATCCTCCAGCAGCCATGATCGTTTTATATATTCTGTTCTTTTTTTGATAGTATCGATAACTATTCCAATTCCTGGCTTCTCCGGGCAAGAACTCCTCATCATTGGCTTCAGGATTTTCTATGGTATCAAAAAGATTTTCAACATTGTAAAACATAAACCGGAGCGTGCGCTCTCTTTCCGGGTTAAATCCGGTATTGTCAGTTTGTGAAAAAGTGGCTCCTGAGAATAAGACAAGAAAGGAAACCAGACAGACAACCCCTACTCTATTGGTTTTCATAAGCTACCGATTATCGCTATTTGGAGTTCTTTCATAAGCACCTATATCCGGTCCTTCATCTGATATTCTGCTGTTGCCTTCAATGTCAAATGGATATTCCTGCCCATAAATATTGCTACCCGTGTCAATAGCGGGAGAAAGTGTGTCTAACTGAAGATCGTGTTCATTTGTAGACACAAACCGGGGATCTTTATTCAATATAATATTGTTATAATGACTATTGTTGGTATCTATTTTCCGATCCAGCTTTAATAAACTGTGATCAAAAGTATAATTAAAGATTTCGTCTTCATCAGGTTCCTCATCAAAACCGATTTCACTCTCCTTATTTCCATAAATAATACAGTTTCCGAAAACAGCTTTCTCCAGGCCTCTTGTAATAAAATTCCCGCTTGTATCTTTATAATAATTATTTAAAACAACAGAAGGAGTATTCCTTGTAGAGCCGTACCAATAGTTGCCAATGGTGGTGTGATAGAATTCATAATTTCCGCCAAGTGTGAGCGCAAGGGCAAAGCTTCCACAATCGCCTATCACACAATTATTGGCCTTAATGTTTGATCCCTGTGCATATATTCCTGCATAGGTCATGTGTTTAATTTTTGAGTTGGAAATTGCAAGAGTTGGAGCGGAACTATTACCAAGTGTATCCACCTGCAGCCCGATAATGGCATTTTTGATCTCCACATAATCCATTACATTATCTTTGCTACCAGCCATAAGGTATATTCCATCCCATTGACCAGGCACATCCTCGTAATCGTTACCTAGTCTGTCTCCCTGAAAAACAATGGGGTTTTCCTTTGTGCCATCGGCAATTACAGTTCCGGCAACATAGAATCTGGAATTTCTGTGAAAGTGAAGGTTTGCGCCGGGTTCAATAGTAAGCGTTGCTCCGGTATCAACAAGGGCAGAATTATAAATAAGATAAGGCTTATCTGCCTGCCAGGTATCTGTACCAATAATTTCACCATTAATCTTGTGCACGTCCTGTCCCCAGGAAACCAGTTTTACATCCTGTGTATTTGAATTTGTCTCAAAAACTACCGAATCTTTAATTACCAGCGGATTATTCTGATTGGTAGGATCGACAGTAACTTCAACAAAAATATACATACTGTCATTGCCTGCCAATTCAAGATCTATCATTTTTCTGGTTTGAACGCCATTAATATTTAGCCGGTAATTTGAACTTTTACCTCCGGCCAGCCGAATATCTGAGATTTCTATCCGCTTATCGTGCGGATTCCTCACAGTGAACTGTTTTGTTACTGATCCAATAGTTGTAAAAACTGTATCAAATAAAACTGTATCTGTTGAAAAAGAAAGTTTTGCAGAAGAATCGGTGACAAAATTTTCCTTTTCACATGAAAAGATAAATAGTGTTGAAAATGCGATTAATAAATAAAATAATTCGTTCTTTTTCACTGTTGATCAATTTTAACATATTTAACGGCTCAGGAAAATAAATATTAGGTAATTTTAAGGAAAAATTTTTTATTCACAATATATTTTTATCCATCATAAAAAAAATGGTTGCTCAAAAAAAATCAGGATGACCAACAAAAAAGGATGAACCCTATAATGGAAAAGCTCATCCTTAAATAACTTTGGTTATAAATGGTGCCACTAAATAAA
>CAYFRV010000359.1:0-2781 GCA_964345495.1 uncultured Bacteroidales bacterium
TGTCCAGAAAAGGATTCATTATACGAATTCCTTCAGGTAATTGTCCATGGAAAGAAAGCGTTCTGTTAAACTGAATTATTTTTTGTGCAATTGTAGACATGTGTATATTTTTATCAATATGAAATTCAAAATTAACAGAAAATTTGAAATGCATTCATATCCTTAGAGAGTTTAAAAAAGATTGAAGGCAATAATTATCAGAACTTTTAAATTCAGTAAAAACTTTGCATCTTTAGTGCATAGAAGATAAGATTAATTCGTTTAGAGTAGAAAAGAAATAACTATATTTGTTAGAATGTATCACAATTTCCACAATATACCTGATGAATTTCTTGATTCACTGGAGCATCCTATTGCTGTTTTAACGAATTCATTCACTTTTAGTTTTGTAAACACTGCTTTTTGTAAATTATTTGAAAAGGAGAAGCAAAATATACAAAACGTATCAGTTAGTGATGTTTTTGAACCAATTGATTTATCAAGGTTATTACCTGAAATAAAAAGAGCATTTTCCGGAGAATTTGTGACCGTTGCTTTTAAATTCAGGAATATAAGTAAAAAACTGCCTTTTTCTCTGCATTTGTATCCCCAATATAATAAAAAGGGTTTGGTTGATGGAGTTTTGCTCCATTTTGCAACTACAGAACCGGAAAATGACAAGGAGAATATTTTTACTGACGCAACATATAAAGATCAGAAAGATAGTCAAAAAGAAAAAGAGCTTCGGAGACTGAAAGAGGTCGAAAGGATGTTCAATATCATTGCTGAATATTCAAACGATTTTATTTATATCACTGATATGGATCAGAATTTCACCTATCTATCCCCATCAGTTGAAAGATTTCTGGGATATTCCATACCGGAAGCATATAATTTGCATGTAAAAGATATAATGACAGAAGAATCTTATAATTATCAGCTTAATCTTTTTAAAAACCACCTGGAACAATTCTCAGATGACCTCTCCAAAGTCCGCGCAATTGATCAGCTTGAGACATTTTGCAAAGATGGTACAAAATTCTGGAGTGAAACAAATGCAAGTTTAATTTTAGATGAAGACGGTAAACCCGCTGGTATTTTTGGTATAGCAAGGGATATTACTGCTCAAAAGGAAAAGGAGAAATTTCTGGAAGAAAGAAGTGAATATTTTGATCTTCTGGCAAATCATGCTGCGGATATGATTTACATTATAGATCTTTCTGAAGAGCAGAATTTGAATTATGTTTCCCCATCGGTTAAAAATATTTTAGGATATACTTCTGAAGAAATTTATTCATTATCTGTCAGAGATCTATTGACTAAAGAATCGTATGAATATCAAAAACAAATCATAAATGACAGGTTAGAGAAATCGCCGGGTTATTCTAATTTAACAAGAAAGCTGGAGCTGCAATTAATACATAAAGATGGATCAATAATTTGGGGTGAATCTCATGCGAGAATCATACCAAATGAGAAAGGTGAGCCTGTTAAAATTATTGGAATTTTAAGGGATGTTACAGAGCGGAAGAAGGCAGAGAAAAGGGACAAAGAACACCAAAATAATTTATTATGGTTAAGTAAAACCGCGATGAATTTCCTCACTATGGAAACTGAAGATGAAATTTACGATTATATTGGAACAAGTATATCCGGCAAGGTGAAGGATGCTATTGTTCTAGTAAATAAAATCAATGAGACAAATGATACCATTACCGTAAAAAATGTGTACGGTATTTCTAAAAGTATATTTAGCAGAATTATTGATATTCTTGGAATAAATCCTGTAGGTAAAGAGTACCGGTTTATGGAATCGTTGAAAACCCTTTACAGGGATAATAAAGTAATGGAATTTGACGGGGATTTAAGCAGTTTTTCTTTTGGTTATTTTTCTGATTTTCTTTTAAAAAGGGTGCAAAAACTGATTGAATTAAAAAAAATATATACTATTGGCTTGAAAAGAGAGAATCATTGGTATTCATTAGTGCATATTTTTAAGCTGAAGACTCCTGAACTGGAAGGAAAAAACTTGCTGGAAACATTTTTGAATCAGGGTTCTATAGCGCTGCAAAGAAAGATTATGGAGAATCAGTTGTTTGAAGCAAAGGAGGAAGCGGAAAAGAGTGATCAACTAAAAACGGCCTTCTTAACTAACATGTCTCATGAGATTCGTTCTCCTTTGAACATTATTATGGGCTATATTCAAATGCTGGAAGAATCTGCTCATACCGCAGAAGAAAAATCTATGTACATTCGGAGCATAAAACATTCTTCAGACCAGCTTTTAAAAATTATTGACAACATTCTTCTTATTGCAAAAATTGAGACAGGGCAAATTGAACCTGTAATGAAAACTTTTAATCTTAAGGATTTGGCAGAGCATTTATATGAAGACTACTACCCTGTTGCTTTGGAAAAAGGAATTTCCTTTTACTACAGGAAAGGGAATGAGTCAGAAGATATTCTTATTTATTCTGATTTTGAAAAGATCAAACAAATATTGGAAGAAATGCTGGATAATGCCTTTAAGTTTACAAAACAGGGAGAAGTTTCTTTTGGTTTCAGTAAAGATTCAGATAACATACAATTTTATGTAAAAGATACAGGTGCCGGAATACAGGAAGAG
Organism: uncultured Bacteroidales bacterium; assembly: GCA_964345495.1. Classification (GTDB taxonomy): domain Bacteria; phylum Bacteroidota; class Bacteroidia; order Bacteroidales; family UBA12077; genus JAGXLC01. The sequence goes on from CAYFRV010000359.1 coordinate 2,606, forward strand.
CATCAGAATGAAGTTTTTGAGAATTTCTTTCAGGTTGATGGTTCAAACACACGGGAATATGAAGGAACCGGCCTTGGACTATCCATTACTAAAGCACTAGTTGAATTACTGGGAGGTCATATCTGGTTTAATTCCGGTAAACAACGGGGAACCACTATGTTTTTTACAATACCTTT
>CAYFRV010000360.1:0-2777 GCA_964345495.1 uncultured Bacteroidales bacterium
CCCAATTAAGCAGCATATTGATTAAGCATCTTTTTTAATTTATTCAAACTGTCGGCGTCCAGTGCGGTTATGCTGATCGGCGGATATTTAGCAATACCATGAGGTGTTTGTACATACAGGACGATATGCTTTCTTATATTTAAAACCGAACGAAGAATTTTGTATTTGTAAAACTTCCGTTTGTCTATTTCTACTGAGTATTTCCTGTTTTTAAAAGGCTGTAGCGAGATATAACGAAAAAGAATTTTCTCTTCCGAATCATCTACATAGATATAATTATAATCTCTGATATGCTCGTAAACATTAATCAAAATATAAATTAAAGCCAGCACAATTGCCCAATGGTATTTATTCAATCCCAAAAAGGAATCATTAACGATCTCAGAGGTTAATAACAGAACAATCAAGGGAAGAAAGATTATTACAGCAATGTATCGCATTTGGTTAATTCTGACCGTTTGGTTTTTATTTTCAATTTCCATTATGTTTCTTTTTTTCTTCGATTGGTTTCTTTTTTTAATAAATTTAGCTCACGGCTGGTCTGTCCTGCAACTGAAGTGTTCTCCTCTGCCCTTCTGATCAAATAAGGCAATACATTCTTCACTGGTCCATAAGGCAAATATTTAGCTACATTATAGCCTTCTTCAGCAAGGTTAAAGCTAATATGATCACTCATTCCATATAGCTGAGAAGACCAGGCCCTTGGGTCATCCTTCTCAATTCCGTGTTCTTCCATCAGTTCAGTGAGGTATAAAGAACTTTCTTCATTATGTGTTCCGTTAAAAATAGCAATTTTTTCGATATTTTCAACTGAAAATTTCAATGCCTCATTATAATCCCTGTCAGTGCGCTCTTTATCCGGATGAATTGGTGATGGATACCCCAATCTTTCTGCCCGTTCTCTTTCTTTTTCCATATAGGCACCGCGGACAAACTTCATTCCGATGTAATATCCGCCTTCCTGCGCTTTTCGCAGTTCCTCCTTCAAAAAGTCAAGCCTGTCCCACCTATACATCTGCAATGTATTGAAGACAATCGTTTTTTCTTTATTATATTTCTCCATCATCTCTGTTACAACCTGGTCAATAACTTTCTGGTAGCAATAATCCTCTGCATCTATCATGATTGGAATATCTCCATCATAAGCCGTTTTGGCCAGTGTATCAATACGATCGCGGAAACGGTTTAGTTCTTCTTGTTCGCCGGTAGTCAGGCTTTTATCTGAGCTGGCCTTCTCCAGCACTGCATCTTTTCCAAAAGCAGTTGGTTTAAAAACAGCAAAAGGGATATCCGGATTTTCTGATGCATTTTTTATCGCCCGAATGGTTTCATCAAGCGCGGCTTTCATCTCTTCGGGAGATTCCTTGCCTTCTACAGAATAGTCCAAAATGGTTTTAACATTGTATTTTGCAAGTTTCTCTACCACCGGCTCACACTCAGATATGGTTTCGCCACCGCAAAAATGAGCATAAATGGTTGGTTTAACTATCCATTTAATCGGAAATCTAATTGCCAGCGCAATGGTTACTAAAACTTTCCCTATTTTTACTAACCATGGATGCTTAATTGTTGAAAAAAGAAAGTACGCTTTCTTTAATTCTTTATTACTTTTACTTTTAAAAGCTATTTTTGTATTATCAAAATCTATCATAATGTATAATTTTAACATTTTAATATGCAAATAAATTCTTATAATAGCAAAATAATCATTGAATCTGATTTATCTTCTTCGCTAAAGCCCGTTTTTTCAAAAATTCAGGCAGAAAAAATATTTGTTATAGTAGATTCAAACACTTATAAATTTTGCTTTCCTCAACTTAAAGAAATAATACAACAGAAAAATACTTTTGTTCTTACTATCGGTCAGGGAGAAGAAAATAAAAATTTCAATACAGTTCGCAAAATATGGGATTTCCTGCAAGCAAATAAATGTGAAAGGGGTTCACTCATTATTAATTTAGGCGGTGGTTTATTATTGGACATAGGCGGGTTTGCAGCAGCTACTTTCCAACGAGGCGTAAAGTTCATTCACATACCCACAACCTTACTATCAATGGTGGATGCATCAATTGGGGGCAAATTAGGCTTTAATTTTAACGGAATTAAAAACCAGATTGGCCTTTTCCAAACTCCGGAATATGTAATTATCAATCCTTCTTTTCTAAAAACGCTCAATGAACGTCAAATATATGCTGGCTGGGCCGAAATGTTAAAACACGGATTAATTCACTCACAGGAACACCTCAACCGGATCATTAAACAAAACCCGCTTAAGCTGGAGGAAACCGAATGGGAAAAATTAATTTACGATTCACTGACCATAAAAAACCACTTTGTGGTAGATGATCCGCATGAAAAAGGAATTCGCAAAGCATTAAATGTCGGTCATACTATCGGACACGCATTTGAAAGCTTATCTTTTGAGAAAAATGAACCTCTCCTGCATGGAGAAGCAGTGGCCAACGGTATAATCTGCGAATTGTTTTTGTCATCTCAAATTCTGAATTTTCCCATAAACAAGGCAGAAGAAATAATTGATTCAGTTTTGAAAACATACAGGCAAATTCAAATTGACAACCAGGATATTGATAAATTAGAGCAAATTATGCTATTTGATAAAAAAAACAAAGCCAACGCAATCAACTTCAGCCTGTTGAAAGACGTTGGCTCTCTTGCCATAGACCAATACGTACCTGAAGCAGAAATAAAGAGAAGCTTAGTATATTACAGGGAAATTCAGAAGCAGAGGTGAATTTTGAAATTACCATCAGTTTTTT
>CAYFRV010000361.1:0-2777 GCA_964345495.1 uncultured Bacteroidales bacterium
CGGTTTTTTTCAGTGGTCATTCGATAGTCATTCAATTGTTCTATTGTTTAAATGTTTAGGAGTTTAGCTATTTAGACGCCTTCTATTTCTTTGTGCTAATAGCCAACAGCTAACAGCTAACAGCCAACAGATTACTACTCATAAGAATAATGATGGTAATTTTAATATTTACCTTTACTTCTGAATGTACCTACGTATGATAATTATCCTTCCGGTGGAAATACGTTTTCTACAAGTCTGCAGGTGAGATAGAGCAGGTATTGGTTTTCTTCACGAATATTAATGGGCATTGTGGATAACTTCGGAAGATTTGTGATAAATTCCTCCAGTTCTTTCTTTGTTAAATCTTGCTGTGGAACTGCATCCTTGGTTGAAGTAGTTTTAGGATTAATGAATTTTATTTTGTTTTCATAAAAATTCACATAAACCACCTTTTTCGGGTAGAAAAATTCAAAAGAAAACTCATCTTCATGTGAAATGGAGTTGTAAAGTAATTCACAATGGCTCTCGTTGTCCAGTTGAATATTTAAAGAAAAATATTTATTGGTTTTTTGATCTTTATAAGTATTAATTTTCCGTATTCCCGATTTGATATTATCCCGTAAAATAGTTGCAAATTCAAATATTCCTGCTCTTGCAGCATCGTTTTCAGCCGATTTTTCTGAAAAATTTATTCGTGTCTTAATTAAATCCGGTTCTGCCTTGCCATTGATCTTTTTGTAGACACGTTTTTGTAAGATTTTTTGATTGAATTTTATAAGCACATTGGTTTCATGAGCTAAGTCGAATAATTCATTGAAGTTGTTTTCAGAAAGAATGAAAGGTGACTCAAAAAAGATATGCGTAGAAGATTTGATGGCTTGTTTTGCAATTTCAAAAGCTTCCGAACTTTTGTTAATATATAAGACGTTCGAATCCGCTATAAGATCTTGAGCCGAGCTGTATTTTTGAATTTTTGCGGGCAGGTTTAATGCTGATTCTTCTGTGTTGTTGCGGTAATAACCTGAAAAAGAAAAGCGCCTCCCTTCTTTAAGGATTTCTTTTACGCTTTCACTTTCTCCAATTATCCCAATTTTCATAGCAATATATAGTTTTATTCTTCTGAACAAACTTAATTTAATTTATCAGGTTTCATGGCTTTTTGAGCTGAAAGTTATCAACTTATTATGTTGAAAAAAGCTGATTTTCAAATTAAACTTGTTTAAGGTTTTATTAAAGAACAGATCATGTTATCTTTGCTCAAACACAGCCTGAAATTTTATAGATTTTATTCAAATGGAAGATACCTACAAACATAAAGGATTGAGGAAAAAGTTAGTTGACACGCTCAGGAAAAAGGGCATTCAGAACGAACGCGTTTTGGAGGCTTTTGGTAAAGTACCCAGGCATTTTTTTATGGAAAGCGGATTTGTTCAATTTGCCTATAAAGATCAGGCTTTTCCTATAGGTAATAATCAAACAATTTCTCAGCCTTATACGGTTGCTGTTCAGACAGAATTACTGAACCCGCAAAAACATGAGAAAATATTAGAAATTGGAACGGGTTCAGGTTACCAGACCGCCATTTTACTGGAAATGGGTGCTAAGGTATATTCTATAGAGCGTTATCGTGAATTGTATTTAAAAGCAAAGTCTCTTTTAAATGAAATGGGGTATCACCCTTATTTGTTTTATGGAGACGGACATAAAGGTCAGCCCGCTTATGCTCCCTATGATAAGATAATCATTACTGCCGGTGCTTCCGAGGTTCCAAAGCCTTTGCTTGATCAGTTAAAAATTGGGGGAATAATTGTCGTTCCGCTTGGAGGAAAGGCCGGACAGGAGATGACAGTGGTTAAGAAAACGGGAGAAGATGAGACTGAAAAATACCACCATGGCAGCTTTATTTTTGTTCCCATGGTTAAAGGAAAAGATACAAATAATAATCATTAAATTTATATAGGTATGATTCAAATAAAAACTTTTGTTTTTAATCCTTTTCAGGAAAACACATATTTGGTGAGCGACGAGAGCAAACAATGCATAATTCTTGATCCGGGTTGCTATTTTGAGCAGGAACAGGAAGAAATTGTTGATTATATTAACAACAATAATTTAGAACCAAAGTATGTCGTTCATACACACGGGCATATAGATCATGCACTTGGAACTGATTTTATCAAAGAGAAATATCAGATAAAAGCTGTTATGCATAAAGATGATATGGAGGTTTATCATCGCATTGCAGATTTTGGCATGAATATCGGACTGGAGGTAAAGCAACCTGCTGATCCTGAACTATTTGTAAAAGAAGGAGAAACGATAGCTTTTGGCAATACTGTATTTGATGTTTTGCATGTACCTGGTCATTCTCAGGGAAGTATTGTACTACATAATAAAAATGAAAATATTGTTTTTGCCGGCGATGTGCTTTTTAAAATGGGTATTGGGCGAACCGATTTGTTTGGTGGCGACCATGCCACTTTAATAGAAAACATACGCAATAAACTATTAACTTTAGATGGAGACACGGTTGTTTATCCCGGACATGGCGAGGCTACAACAATTAAGGAAGAAAAGAAGAGCAATCCACTGTTAAATTAATAACAATTGAGCGCTAAACCAAATGCGTTTTTTATTGTCTTCATATATAGAAAATAATGGAACCTGATAAATTTGGTTTTTAATTGTAAATCTTATTTTTAAATTTATCCCAAATTGTCTGAAAATCTTAAAAAACTGTAATTATGGCAACTGAACGATTTGTTGACAGACACATTGGCCCGAGAGATCAGGAT
>CAYFRV010000362.1:0-2758 GCA_964345495.1 uncultured Bacteroidales bacterium
CAAATTAACCAAATCAACTGAAATTAATCCAGAAGATCTAAAATTTGTTTTTTGTATTCAAAGAATTTAGTGTTGTCCATCCGTTTTTCCCGGAAGGAGAGGGGGTTGGTTATTTGTTTTTTTACCTCAACCGGTGGCTTGCTGAATATAAAGATTTCTTCCCCCAGAATCAGTGCTTCATCTACATCGTGAGTTACAAAAATGACCGTTCTTTTGTCATATTGCCAAATTCTCAGAAAAATTTTCATTAGGTTGAGTTTCAAACGGGGATCAAGGGTTTTGAGCGGCTCGTCCATCAGGATCAGATCCGAGGGATAGATAAAAGCTCTTGCGATCGCGACTCGCTGTTTCATCCCACCACTTAAAGATGCCGGATAATAATCTTTGAATTTGCTCAGACCAACCATTTTTAGGTATTGATCAATATTTTCACGAGCTTCTTCGTTTTTCTGGTTTTTCACCACAAATTCAATATTTCCCTGAACTGTTTTCCACGGCAGAAGTCTTGGTTCCTGGAATATATAGGAGATGTTTGTTTTATTGCTGAAATCGATGCTTCCTTTATCCTGCTTTACTATGCCGCCAATCATGTTTAGAAGTGTTGTTTTTCCACACCCGGAGGGGCCGAGAATACAGCTTATTTTTCCTTCCTGTATTGATAATGAAAAATCACTGAAAACTGCTAAGTCATTATAAGCTTTGGTGATATTTTTTATTTCTATTCCCATAATTCATTATTTCCAAACAACGATGTGTTTTTCGGTGAGCCGGATAATTCTTTCAAATACATAGCTTAATACGATGGCAATTATTGTCCATGCAATCACTTTATCCACGAGTAGGTAGGTTTGTGCATTCTGCATAAAAGTTCCTATTCCGTAAGTTGGCTGGCTAAGCACCTCCCCGATAATTATTGCCCGCCATCCAAACCCCATGGCGCTGGATATACCGCTAAAGATGAAAGGCGTAATTCCCGGAATATATATTTCCTGAATGATCCTTTTCTTCTCAATGTTATAAACGCCTGCCATTTCAATTAAATCCTTATCAATATTCTGAATGCCTTCAATAATATTTGTGCATATAAACGGAAACATTGTTAAAAGTGCAATAAAAACAGGCACTTTGTTTACATCAAACCAGATCAGTGCCAGTAAGATGAGTGAAATTACGGGTGTAGACCTGATAGTCACCAGTATTGGCTGGAGGAAAGCATTGAATTTTTGATTGATTCCTGCAAAAATACCTAAAGACATTGCCAAAATGAAAGAGATGAAGAACCCAATGATGCCTCTGATAACAGTAGCCCCAATGATAGAAAGAAAGTCTGCCTGATTGAATAAATCCCATACAGCTGCAATCGTTTTTTCCGGAGAAGGAAGAATCAGCTCTGAATCCATTAATGCAGCTCCAACCTTCCAAAGTGTTATGAGAAAGGCGACTGACAGTAATGTGTAGAATTTATTATTTGTAGTAAAAATCTTCATCAGGTAATTTTCCTCCAACTGTTTCCGAATTCATATTGTAAAATATATTCAGATATTCGTGTATTTGTGATTTAGTTTCTGAAACATATTTGAAATGCATGTTGCATCTGGGTATAGATTGTTCTGCTACATCCGTGTTATTGAGAATTTTGTGTTTTACGATCAGCTTTGCAGCACTTTCCGGGTTTTCGTTAACCCACTGAACAGATTTTTTGTATTCTGAAAGAAATGCATCTACGAGTGCAGGTTTTTCAGAAGCGAGTTCTTTTTTTACCAATAGTGCAGTTTGAGGGATTTCCTTATTTGTTTTTTTCTTCCATTCGTCATTTAAACTAAATATAGGAATAACATTTTTGTTTTTATTCATAACCATACTTACAAGCGGTTCGGAAATTACTCCCATTTTTGCCTTTCCGGAGGCAACTGCATTGGCCAGTTCGATATGTGTGGGGTAAGAATAATTAAGGTTTACATCTTTTATGGGGTCTATTCCGTGTTGAGTCAATAAATACCTGAACATGATATCCGGTGTCATTCCTTTGGCCATTAAATGAATTGTTTTTCCTTTTAATGCTTGCCAGTCGTTTACTTTTTCCTCGCCGAACAAGTATAAAGTTCCCCATACCGGAATTGCAGCAATCTTGTAGTTGACACCTTTATTGTATAAAATGGATGCCATATTGGTTGGTACAACCGCGAAATCTGCTTTCTCACGGAACAATAGCGGCCTGACCTGTACGGGTTCATTTTTGATTTCAAACTTTACATCATGTTTATCGAGCGTTTTCAACGAGTCAATCATACTGATCATACTTATAGCTGACGGACCCCGAAGCGTTGCTACGGATATATTATCTTCTTTTTGATTTGTAGAAGTTTTACATCCTGAAAGCAGCATTAAAATTAGCAAACTGAGCGTTATAGAGTTTTTCTTTAAAGGCTTTAAACGTCCGGAAATTCGGAAAAAAAAGCTTATTGAGTTTAAGAGTTGAATATTTGCCATATTGTCAGAGGGTTTGCCTGTTTTTTTAGTATTGAATTCAAAGATATAAACTTTTGAAGATACAGGAATAAATTGTTTAAAAAATAGCAAAGTGGTAATTATCGTTTTGAAAACATATTATTCAGTGGTTCTGAGAAAACGCATTATTGGCCTTCCCGCTGTCCTTTTTCCGATAGCTATCGGAATTTCTCTGAAGGGAGGCTAACCCGCCGAACAATAGTTGATTTTTTTAGCAAGATAACATGTGAGCAGGTTTATTTAGTTTAAA
>CAYFRV010000363.1:0-2758 GCA_964345495.1 uncultured Bacteroidales bacterium
AAGTATTTTCTAACATTCCGTCCTGTTACTTACTGCCGATTGCCTACTGCTTTCTGCTGTTAATCTTGCGGTAGTCATTCGGTAGTCATTCGGTTGTTTCGAGTTTCGGGTTTCAGGTTGGCAGAATGAAGATTTATATGGTTAACTTTGCAAACTGCCGTACAGTTGATGTATTCTGCCTGCTGAAAACGAAACTCATCTTTCGCCGTCTGCAATCTGCAACTGCAACTAAATTCTTTGCGCCTTCCTTTGCGGTTATTTACTCATCCCTCAACGAACTTGCCGGATTCGCATTTGCGGCTGAAACTGTTTTGTAAATTATAGTCGAAAAAGCAATAAGAATAGCCAGTAATGTGGCAATGACAAAATAGTACCAGCTCAGGGAAATTTTATAGGCAAAATTATTGAGCCATTTGTCCATATAAAAATAGGCTAATGGTATACCAATTACTGAAGCTATCATTACCAGTATAATAAACTCTTTACTGATGATTTTAACGATTTGTCTGATATTGGAACCAAACACTTTACGGATGGCTATTTCTTTGGTTTTCTGATTAATAACAAACGATACGAGACCAAAGAGTCCCAGGCAACTGATGAAGATACAAAGCATGGCAAAAATTCCGAATATTTTTGTTGTGTTCATCTCTTTAGCATAGAGGCTCTTATATCTATCATCCATAAAAAATCCTTCAAAGGGCACAGAGGGAAATAATTCATACCATGAGGCTTCGATTTCCTTTACAGTTTTGTTCATATTTCCGGCATTGAGCTTTAGGTTGATGTTGTTAAATGATTCAGGCACATAATAATAAGCAGCAGGTTCTATCGGATTTCGAAGAGAGTAATAATTGTAATCGCTAATTACTCCAATAACCGTGGCATTAATGGAATCACGTCCACGTGGACGTATCTGTTTGCCAATTGGGTTTTCCCAGCCTAATTCTTTTACAGCAATTTCATTTAAAATTATTGCATGGTGTTTATCCGTTGAATGTTCATCACTGAAATTTCTCCCTTCCATAATTGGAATGTTCATAAGTTGAAGGTACTGTGGGTCAAAATACCCAAATCGCACCATTAGTTTAGCTTCTGATGAATCTGCCAGGTAAATGCCACCTTGTGAGCCACTTACTCCTTTTGATGATGCTGTAGCACTTATGGCTTTTATGTTTGGATTTTGTGAGAATTTGTTTTGCAACAATTCAATGTTTTGGGGTTTTTGATCATCAGAAAACCTCAAAGGAATGGAATAAACAGCTTCATCGTTGTAGCCTTTTTCTTTATTCTGGAAATAATGAACCTGGCTCAAAGCCACAATTGTAGCGATTATAATTACAACAGACACAGCAAATTGTATTACTACCAAAGCTTTTCGTAAAAAACCGGAATTGTCTTTTCCTTTGGATGATCTTAAACCACAAAATATAACCGCCGGTTTAAAACCGGACATGTATAAAGCAGGATATATGCCAGAAATTATCCCCGTAGCTAATACGGTGATAATTAATCCTGTTGTGAATAAGGAGTTACTAAAATCCATTTCAAGCGATATGCCTAAAATTTGATTCTCTACTGGAAGCAGTAACGCTATTCCGCTCAATGCAATAACTGCTGAAACGATGGTGATAGTCAGGGATTCACCAATAAACTGAAAGATTAGCATAGGTTTGCTGGCACCAATTACTTTTCTTACTCCTACTTCTTTATACCTTTTTAAAGCCATGGATGTGGCAAGATTAATATAGTTGATGCAGGCCACGAGCAAAATCAGTACCGCAATAATTGAGAAAATATATATTTGGTTGATATCACCTTGCTTGTGGTTGTAAGTTTGAAATTTTATATGATTGGATTTGAGATGGATGTCTTTTACAGGCTGAATATATAATTCCGGCGGGTTATTCCAGTCTTCTGACATATATTTCTCCTGGAAATCGGGAAGTTTTGCTTCAAGGTCACTTTTGCTTGCTCCCCGGGCCAATTGGATGTATGTGTCAAGCGAATTGCTCCCCCAACTTCTGGTCCATTCAAACCGTTGCTCTATAAACTGAAAAGGAAGCAGGGCTTCAAAATAAACAGAACTTGTTTCAGGATAATTCTTCATAACCCCACTCACCATGAAAGATTCACCTCTTAATTTTAACATCTTACCCATTGCTTCGGAAGTTTCTCCAAAATATTTTGTAGCTGTGTTTTCAGATAGTACAATGGAGTTAATTTCTTTTAATGCAGTTTTTTTATCTCCATGAATTAAGTCAACACTCAACATGCTAAGGACAGTAGAATCCGCAAAGGCCAAATGGCTTTCATTGAAGCTTTTATTTTTGTATTGAATTGTTGTCGTAGAACCGCGCATAATTCGCACTGTATTTTCAATTTCCGGATATTCACCCTGCAATGCTTCAGCCAGGGGGCCCATTGTTACAGCAACATGTTGCTCGCCAACTCCCGGTTCTGTCTGTATTTCAACCACCCGGTATTTGTTCTCATAATTTTCAATATGTTTGTTAAAGCTTAACTCATATTGAATAAACAAAAGAATGATCATAAAACTTATGATACCTATGGTAAGTCCAAGGATATTCAATATTGAAAAGGATTTTCTCCTTACAATATTCCTTATTGCCACTGAAAAGTAATTTTTAATCATGCTTTTAAGAGTTGGTTTTGTTTTCTGATATTGAGAATTCTATGTAAATTTACTTAATAAGACGAACAAAAACTTCCTTTGCTGCAAAAAAGTGAACAGAAA
>CAYFRV010000364.1:0-2751 GCA_964345495.1 uncultured Bacteroidales bacterium
TTTAATGTTCTAAAAAAAATAGTATCCGTGTTAATCCGCCTAATCCCTGCCTGCCCTTTAGATTTGCCTAGCGAGATATACAAAAATTTTATATTTGAAAAGCTTTAACAAACAGTAGGGGTGAACTATCTGCCTGCGGAGGAGAAAGTCCTATCTGCCGAATGAGTCCCCTACTGTTTAAAGATTAAGCATCAAATAGAATTCAAGGCTCTAAGGCCTATTAAAGGTATTAATGTTAATCATTGTTAAGTTCAAAATTATGAAAAAAAAATTATTTATTGGTATTGATGTGTCAAAGAAGAAGTTAGACGTATCATATCATTTAAACGGCGAATTAACTCAAGTAAAGCATTTTATTGTTTCCAACAGCGAAAAAGGCTTTAAGCAATTTATTGGTAAAATTAAAGAACTAACTGACATAGAGGTAGAATCATGGCTTATTTGTTTTGAAAACACTGGTGTCTACTCTATGAACCTAGCTTTATTTTTATCCGAGATGGATATTTCTTTCTGTGAAGAATCTTCTCTCAGAATCAAACGTTCTCTGGGTATAAAAAGAGAAAAGAATGATAAGCTTGATAGTAAACAAATAGCTGAATATGCATACTTATTCCAGGCAAAATTAAAACTCACTGTTATTGCCAAAAAAGAGTTAAAACAATTAAAGGTATTATTATCATACAGAGAGCGTCTTCAAAGGCAAAAGCATGCATTAGAAGTATCCTCTAAAGAAGGTTATGCATATTTTCAAAATGAGACTACAAAATTTGTTTTGGATGATAGTCGTGATTTAATTATTCAATATGAGCAAAAAATTAAAAACGTAGAGGCTGAAATAGATAAACTTATCAGAAACGATGTAGAATTACAAACAAATTATAAAATGGCTACATCAGTTGTTGGAATTGGTCTGATTATTACTTCTTATATGCTAGTACAAACCAATAATTTTACCTCTTTTAGCCCACGTGAATATGCCTGTCATGCAGGTGTTGCACCTTTTGAAAATTCATCAGGGACAAGTATACCCCAGCAAGGAAAAACGAGCAAGATGGCTAATAAAAAAATTAAAGCATTACTAACCAGTGGGGCTCAAAGCGCTGTTCAACATGATCCTCAGTTAAAATTATACTATAGACGAAAAATCAATGAAGGAAAAAATCAATATTGTGCTTTAAATGCTGTCCGTTTTAAACTAATAGCCCGGGTATTCGCAACTGTAAAGAGAGGCACCCCATATATTAAGATGGCTCATTGATTATAGATTATTTGGTTAACCTACAGATTGTTCTTTGAAAAAAAATAAAATTAAAAAACTCTAATTTTTTTTTAAATTTTATTTGGTTTTATCATAGAATTCGGCAGGCAGGCGCGTCATCCGTGTTCCATTAATTCTTCATTCCATTAATTCGACGAACCATCACTCATCCATCCTGTTATATTTTTCGAATATTTTCAAAGTCTTTTCAACTGGCAATGCTTCAATGTAATGCCCCTCTCTTCCTTCCATTGACTCTGCCGCGAACAATGAATTCAAAATAGCTTCTTCGGTTGCTTCTATTACAGCCATAAAAAGCGGAGACATCGCTGCATTTATCAGCTGACTGGAATTTGAAACTCTGGAGTTGCTACTGTATGGAATCCGCACATCTTCATTGGTTGAAAAAGCGATCACATAATCGCCACTTCCATTAGATGAAATGCCGCCTGTTTTCGCAAGTCCTAAAAGACTGCGTTTAGCAAGTCTTTCCAGGTTTCTTGATAATAAAGGTGCATCAGTAGCAACCACGATCATGCACGAACCTTCCTGCTGGTTATTCACTTTATCATTTAAATAATACTGATCCAGTTCCACTCCAACAGGAACCCCATCAACCTGAAGCACACCGCCAAAATTTGACTGTACAAGTACACCTACCTTATATCCACCTTCACTTTCAGGTAGCACCCGTGAAGAAGTTCCAATACCTCCTTTAAAACCAAAGCAGGTAGTACCCGTGCCGGCTCCGACATTCCCCTCCTCTACTCTATTGCCTTTGGCACTTTCAAGAGCTTCAAACACATGTTCTTTGCGAATATGCATTCCACGGATATCATTCAACCATCCATCATTTGTTTCTCCGACTACAGGATTAACAGACCTCACTTCTTCGTTAGCTGGCTGCTTCAATGTATATTCGATTAAAGCCTGGCTGGCCGTAGGTACCGACAAAGTGTTTGTTAAAACAATAGGGGTTTCAATATTACCCAATTCTTTTACCTGGGTAACACCCGTTAATTTTCCAAAACCATTTCCAACATGAATGGCAGCGGGAACTTTTTGATGAAAGATCCCTTCACTATGAGGTAAAATTGCTGTTACACCAGTTCTTACTGAATCGCCCTCATATAAAGTAAAATGTCCGACCTTAACACCCGTGACATCTGTTATTGCATTTAATGCTCCCGGAGACATAACGCCGGGGGATATTCCGTAGCTTCTAAGCCTTTGCTGTGTTTGAGCATGATTAACGCTACTAAAAAAACAAAACAGGCAAAAACAAAATAAGAACGTTTTATACTTCATAAATGGATAGTTTTTCTATAAATATAACATTTTTTGTGGATAATAGAAAACTTGAATTGCTGTCATAAGGTAGAAAACAGAGGATATTATTTAGCAGCAATTTCACAATAGAACAATGCAACAATTAAACAATTTACTCCTGAAAATACACCCTTTTTACCCGTGAAGAAACTCCGGTAAAGACT
>CAYFRV010000365.1:0-2749 GCA_964345495.1 uncultured Bacteroidales bacterium
AATTTGCCTACCTATATGACCAGAAAACAAAAAAGGCCCGGAATTAACAACCAGGCCTTAAATTTATTGCTTTATTAATATGTCAGTTAATCGCCAAAACTAATACCAGCGCCCCGTGCATTCTTCATTATCGCCGTATCTGGTGTTACAAGATGAGGTTCTTTTATAGCTTCCGTAAAAGGAACGGATGTAATGTAAGGATGTCTGTATGAAACCATTTCACCAAACTTCTCTTCCATAGCCATTTCAAAAGCACGGACTCCAAACTGAGTTGCAAGAACCCTGTCATAAGCAATTGGGATGCCTCCTCGCTGAATGTGCCCCAAAACAGTTTTCCGGATATCATATTTACAACCCGCTTCAATCAATTCTTCTGTTAAACGGGAAGCTGCACCTGAATATTTAGCATTTCTATAACCTACTTCATTTGAGTCCTGTTTGGAAGGAGCTCCACCTTTAGCATGAGCACCTTCAGCTACAACAATAATGGCAAACCCTCTGTCTCTGACAAATCTCGCGTTAATACGCTCCAATACCTTATCCACATCGTAAGGAATTTCAGGAATCAAACAAATTTCAGCTCCTCCTGCCACTGCAGCGTTCAAAGCAATCCAGCCTGCATCACGGCCCATTACTTCGGTAATTAGAACTCTGTTATGACTTGCAGCAGTTGTTACCAACTTATCTACAGAATCTGTGGCAATTTGAACCGCAGTTTGAAATCCAAAAGTCGAATCCGTAGCTTCAAGATCGTTGTCAATAGTTTTGGGAACACCTATAATGTTCAGGCCTTTCTCATAAAGCGCCTGGGATATTCTTTGGGAACCATCGCCGCCTATATTAATTACTGCATCAACGCCCATGAGCTGTAATTTCCGGATCATTTCATCCGAACGATCAACATAGCTCCATGTACCGTCCTTATTCTTAACTGGCCATTCAAACGGGCCACCTTTATTGGTTGTCTCTAAAATTGTACCTCCCTGATAATGGATACCGGATACCACTTTCTCATCAAGGATGCGTATCTCAGAGGGTTCCCACAACACTCCATTAAATGCTTGTACACTACCAAGTATCTCCCAGTCTTTTTCTTTTGAGGCTCTTTTCACGATGGCTCGGATTACAGCATTTAAACCCGGGCAATCTCCGCCTGCCGTTGCTACTAATGCTCGTTTCATAAATTTTCTACCTGAATTTAAGATTTTACTTCAATTTAACCAATATTGGCTAAATTTTATTATATTTAAAAAATCTCTGAACTAAAAAAGATTTCCCAAACTCCAAATATATTTTAAATAAACCAAAACGACAAAATATGAAAGCGAATAGATTTAAAATTTTGACTAACGGAAAATTATTTGTATTAATGTTACTAACTACAAGTATATTTGTAGTTTTATCATGCAACAAAAAAGGCAGTAACTCAGATTCAGATCAATCTGCAAACGATTCCGAAATAGAAATGAAAGTCCAGCCCCCTGAGTGGTCAAAAAATGCCACTATTTATGAAGTAAACATTAGACAATACACAGAGGAAGGAACGTTTAATGCGTTCAAAGAACATCTGCCAAGGCTTAAAGAACTTGGTGCAGATATTCTCTGGCTCATGCCTATACATCCAATAGGTGAAAAAAATCGCAAAGGCCCGTTGGGTAGTTATTATTCCGTCAAAGACTACAAAGGAATAAATCCGAATTTCGGGAATAAAAAAGATTTTAAAGAACTGGTTGACAAAATACATGAGCAGGACATGAGAGTGATTATTGACTGGGTTGCCAATCACACTGCATGGGATAACCACCTTATTGAAGAACATCCTGAATGGTACAGTAAAGACTCCAGCGGAAATTTTCACGCTCCGGTAGAAGATTGGCCCGATGTAGTAGATTTGAATTATGACAATCAGGAACTCCGTAAATATATGCGGAATGCCATGAAATACTGGGTGAAAGAATTCAACATCGATGGATATCGCTGCGATGTTGCTTCCATGGTACCGACTGACTTCTGGAATAAAACACGAAAATCCCTGGATCAGATAAAACCCGTTTTCATGCTTGCAGAAGCCAATGAACCCGAACTTCATGAAGAAGCGTTTGACATGACTTATGCATGGGACCTGCATTTCATTATGAATGAAGTAGCAAAAGGCAAGAAAAATGCAGAAGACCTAAAGAAAAAGCTAGCAAAAGACCAGAAAAAATATCCCGAAGGAGCTTACCGGATGTTATTCACATCAAACCATGATGAAAACTCATGGAAAGGCTCGGTGTATGAAAGACTCGGTGAAGGAGTAGAAACCTTTGCAGTTTTAACCTATACCCTACCCGGTATGCCCCTGATATACAATGGACAGGAAGCTTGTATGGACAAAAAACTCGAATTTTTTAAGAAGGATAAAATTGACTGGAAAACTTGTGAGATGACCGATCTATACAAAAAACTCAATAAACTGAAGAAAAACAATAAAGCGCTTTGGAATGGCAACCAAGGGGGAAGTTATGAAAAAATCAAAACGAACAACCGCAAAGAAACGTTTGCTTTTATGAGAGAAAAGGAAGGCAATACCATTCTTGTGGTTACTAATTTAAGCGACTCCCCTTCAAAAGTTGCTCTCAAAGGCAAAAAATATGTGGGTAAATATACCGATTACTTCAGTAAAGAAACTAAAGAGTTAAAAAAGAAGAGTTCAGTTAATCTGGATAAATGGGAATATAAAGTATTTGTGAGGAAATAGGAATTCAGA
>CAYFRV010000366.1:0-2736 GCA_964345495.1 uncultured Bacteroidales bacterium
TAATTATACGTAAAATTTCTTGTCAGACAGGGATCCGACAGGCATAATGGCAACAGGCATTAATTTGTCAATTTCAAACAATGCCTTCACCTTTTGATCATCAAAAGCCCCGATAACAACAGTACCAAGATTTAACTCCACGGCTTCCAGGTAAACATTTTGAGTTGTGGCGCCTGCTTCCATAAACACATAACGGTCTCCCCTTTCTTCATATAATTCTTTTGTTTTTGAATTATCTGAAGCAATAAGAACGTTAAAACTTGCCTGCTGAATGAATTTTTGGTTAAAGCAGGCAGCTGAGAGTTTCTCCGTAATATCCGAATCAGAAATCTTCTGCAGCGTGTGGTTTTTCGAATTATATCGGTAAATTCCCGGTTCCAGTTCGTGTACGCCTTCTTCTCTCACAGAAATATACAGTTCTATGGGATAAACAGCCCCGGCTGATGCCACAGTTTTGCGAACTTTGTTTTGTTTGTCTGTTACTCCCTGTGCCGCCCACAGAATGTTGGATACTTCTTTCAGGGTTAAAGTCGCTTTATCAAAATATCTGCAAGAACCACGTTTTTCCAGTGTATAACCCAGACTTGTTTTTTCATTCAGTTGTTTTGATGGTAGTTTAATTGTAGTCATATTTCTATTCTTTTTAATTAATTCTGACGATGATTACCTGTTTAATATTGTTTACTAATAAAACAAAGAAAATTCAGTAAATGTTCTTTTTAAGAAACCGGAAATAAACCCTTTAAATTTATTAAATTAGTAAACACGAAAAATATTTTAATCATCTGAATCTCTGAACAAAAGACTTTAACTAATGATAGACAGGGAAACCATTGACCGGATTGTTCAAACCGCAGAGATAACGGAAGTTGTTCAGGATTTTGTTAATTTGAAAAAACGAGGCACAAACTATCTCGGATTGTGCCCTTTCCATAATGAAAAAACACCTTCCTTCACCGTATCGCCTTCCAAAGGCATTTTCAAATGTTTTGGCTGCGGGAAAGGTGGGAATGCAGTGCAATTTATAATGGAGCATGAACACCTGAGTTATCCCGAAGCATTAAAATTTCTTGCTAACAAATACAACATAGAAATCAGGGAAAAAGAACTGACCGCGGAAGAAGTTGAAGAGAGGAATTTACGCGACAGCCTCATCATTGTGACAAAATTTGCGAAGGAATATTTTAAAAACAATCTGCACAACCATGATGAAGGCAAAGCGGTAGGAATGGCTTATCTAAAAGAGCGCGGTGTTCGGGATGATATGATTGAAAAATTTGAATTAGGTTATAGCCTTGATCAATGGGAAGCTTTGGCCCGGGAAGCTTCTAAAAATGGATACAAACCGGAATATCTTGATAAAGCAGGCTTAACCGTTCCAAAGGAAAATCGACGATACGACAGGTTCCGTGCACGAGTCATGTTTCCTATACACAGCCTGTCGGGAAATGTTATTGGTTTTGGCGGGCGAATACTGAAGAAGGATGAAAAAACAGCCAAATACCTGAATTCACCGGAATCGGAAATTTACCACAAGAGCAAAATTCTCTACGGCATTTATCATGCCAAAAAAGCAATAACTCAACAAGACAATTGTTACCTGGTTGAAGGCTATACCGATGTTATCGCACTGCATCAGGCCGGAATAGAAAACGTGGTGGCATCTTCCGGAACATCGCTAACCGAAGACCAAATACGTCTGATAAAACGTTTCACTCCGAATGTCACTGTCATTTTTGACGGGGACACCGCAGGAATCAAAGCTTCACTCAGGGGTGTCGATCTTATCCTTGAGCAGGGACTGAACGTGAAAGTGTTACTACTGCCTGAAGGTGAAGACCCGGATTCTTTCTCAAAACAACAAAATGCCACAGATTTTCAGGAGTATATTAATAAAAACGAAGAAGATTTTATAACCTTCAAAACCAAACTGCTTTCAGAAGACGCCCGCAACGACCCGGTTAAAAAGTCGAACCTGATTACAGACATTGTGCGATCCATTTCCATGATCCCTGACGGAATCACCCGTTCGGTTTATATTAAGAATTGCAGCGACATGCTGGATATTGATGAGAAAGTGCTGTACGCTGAAACCAACAAAATCCGCACAAACAAAGCGAAACAAAAGAAGCGCCAGGAACAGGCACAAGAAGAAAAAGACAGGAAGAGCAATCAAACTTTAACCACTGTTCCTTCTTTTATTGAGGAAATATACTCAGAGGCACAAGAAAAAGAAATAATTCGTTTACTACTGCAATACGGGGAAAAGGAACTGTTTTCCTACAAAGAGGACAAATATTCGGATTCAAAAATAATAACTGTAGCGGAATATATTATTAAAGAAATTCTGAATGATGAACTGGAATTCAAAAACTTAATCTATAAGCAAATATTTGAGGAATATCTGGAGATTTTAAACAAAGGAAAGCATCCCGACCGAAATTATTTCATCCATCATGAACAGGGAGAAGTAAGCAAACTCGCTGCAGACCTGTTGAGCCCAAGCTACGAATTAAGCGATTTCTTTACTAAAAGGAGCGGGTTACATATAGAAACTGAAGAAATGAAATTGAAGATGATCGTCCCGGAGGCAATCATTGCGTATAAAAGAAAAATCCTTGAAAAAGCCCAGCAAGATAAAGCTAAGGAAGTAAAAAAAGCGCAGGAGCAAAATATTGAAGAAGAAAAAATGAATACCATCCAAAAAGAATATCAGGCAATTACGAATGCCATTAA
>CAYFRV010000367.1:0-2722 GCA_964345495.1 uncultured Bacteroidales bacterium
ACCCCAATATGTCTTTTGATTTCATTGAGTTTGTTAAGCGCTTCCACGGGCGTTAGGTTGTTGATGTCAATATTTTTAATCTCATCGCGGATTTGCTTTAGCACAGGATCTTCAAGCTGAAAAATTGTAGTTTGCATACCTGCTCTGTGATCTGCGATTTCGCCTACGGGTTTGGAAACGGTTCCCTTTTGATCGGAATTTTCAAGATCCTTCAGAATTTCATTGGCACGGGCTACTACACTTTTTGGCATTCCTGCCATGCGGGCCACATGAATACCGAAACTGTGCTCACTACCTCCAGGCTTAAGCTTACGAATAAAAATCACCTTATCATCAAGTTCTTTCACCGAAATATTAAAGTTCCTGATCCGGCTAAAGGATTTTTCCATCTCATTTAATTCGTGATAATGCGTAGCAAATAAAGTTTTAGCACGGGCACGTGCATACTCATGTATGTACTCCACCATTGCCCATGCAATCGAAATTCCGTCATAGGTGCTGGTTCCGCGACCTATCTCATCGAGTAAAACAAGGCTGCGGGACGACAGGTTATTCAGAATGCTTGCTGCTTCATGCATCTCAACCATGAAAGTTGACTCCCCGGCTGAAATATTATCGGAAGCTCCCACACGGGTGAAAATTTTATCCACAAGTCCGATGTCGGCATCGTCAGCAGGTACATAGCTTCCGATCTGGGCCAGAAGAACGATTAATGCAGTTTGCCTTAGTAAAGCGGATTTACCAGCCATATTGGGCCCGGTAATTATCATAATCTGCTGGTCTTCATTATCCAGGTACACATCATTGGCAACATATTCTTCATCAATGGGGAGCTGGGTTTCAATCACAGCATGCCGTCCCTGCTTAATATCAATCACCTGTGAATCATTCACTTTGGGACGTATGTAATTATTCTCCGTCGCGGTTCGGGCAAAAGACAATAAACAATCCAAACGGGCAATAAGAGAAGCATTCAACTGAACTGCCGAAATGTAATCTGTCAGGCTAACCACCAGTTTGTTGAACAACTGAGTTTCCAGCTCGAGCGATTTCTCTTCGGATCCCAGTATTTTTTCTTCATATTCTTTCAGTTCCTCTGTAATATATCTTTCAGCATTGACCAATGTCTGTTTTCTTGTCCAGTCGGCCGGAACTTTATCTTTATGTGTATTCCGTACCTCAATATAATAACCAAATACGTTGTTATAATTTATTTTCAGCGAAGGAATTCCGGTACGGTCAATTTCTCTTTTCTGTAATTGTTTTAGGTAATCTTTTCCGGAATAAGCGATTTCTCTGAGTTCATCAAGTTCTTTGGAAACTCCGTTGTTGATTACATTTCCTTTCGATATATTATTTGGCGCTTCGGGATTGATTTCCGTTTCAATACGACTACGAATATTCTTGCAAACATTGAGTTGTTCACCAATTTTTTTCAGTGCATTATTTTCAGAGGTGCTACAGGCTTCTTTAACCGATTCAATCGCATAAAGTGCATTTTTCAGTTGGATGATCTCCCTGGGCGTAATTCTTCCTACAGCCACTTTAGAAACAATCCGCTCAATATCTCCCATTTTTTGGAGTTGGGATTCCAGCATTTCATGAAACGAATCATTGGAGAGAATAAATTCCACAATATCCTGCCTTTCTTCGATAGACTGGCTTTCCTTAAGGGGCAATGCCACCCATCTTTTCAGCAATCTGCCGCCCATTGGTGATATTGTCCGGTCAATAACATCAATCAATGTTTTAGCGCCTTCGTTCATTGACGAAAACAATTCAAGATTGCGAACGGTGAATTTATCCAGCCACACGTAATGTTCCTCTTCAATTCTTGAAATGGAAGAAATGTGTTTAATGTTTTCATGCTGGGTGATATTCATATATTCCAGTATGGAACCCGCTGCAATGATTCCGTAACGAAGGTTTTGCACCCCAAAACCTTTCAATGTAGAGGTGTTAAAATGATTAAGTAGCCGGTCGTTTGCGTTTTCCTCTGTATACACCCAATCATCAAGTTTGTATGTGTAAAATTTGTTGCCGAAAATTTCTTCGAATCGCTTCTCATTTCCGCGTTCAAAAAGGACTTCTTTAGGCTGAAAGCCATTCAGAAGCTTATCAACGTAATCGAATGATCCTTCCGCGGTTAGGAATTCCCCGGTGGAAACATCAAGAAAGGCAACACCAGCAATTTTTTTCTCAAAATGAACCGAAGCAAGAAAATTATTCTCCTTATTCTCTAATACATTATCGTTGAAAGATACGCCCGGCGTAACCATTTCAGTTACGCCACGTTTTACGATTTTTTTTGCTTTACTTGGGTCTTCAAGCTGCTCGCATATAGCCACCCGCTGGCCGGCTCTCACAAGTTTTGGGAGGTAAGTGTCAATAGCGTGGTAGGGTATGCCGGCAAGATCAACATAAGAAGCGGAGCCATTGGCTCTTTTGGTAAGTGTTATACCTAAAATCTCCGAGGCTTTTACTGCATCCTCACCAAAAGTTTCATAAAAATCACCTACCCGGAAAAGCAAAATCGCATCCGGATGCTGATTTTTTATCTTAAAATATTGGGTCATTAAAGGCGTTTCAACAGCTTTATTCTTTTTTGCCACGGTTTTGTTTTTTCAGTTTGAATATCCTAACAAATTTATAATATTAATAATGGTGTAAAAAAATATTTACCTTAACTGGCATCTATTATTGTTAACAATCCTTCAACAAA
>CAYFRV010000368.1:0-2715 GCA_964345495.1 uncultured Bacteroidales bacterium
AGTGGCTAGTGGCGACCTTACTACTAAACTGGAGATTGATCAGAAGGATGAAATTGGCGACCTGGCAGATGCATTGAATTCAATGGTAGATAAGTTGCAAGATGTAGTGGAAAATGTTAAGTCTGGGTCGAATTTTATTTCTTCTGCCAGTCAGCAGGTTAGCTCCAGTTCACAACAACTTTCACAGGGTTCTTCTGAACAGGCCTCATCGGTAGAAGAAGTTTCTTCTTCCATGGAAGAAATGGCCTCAAACATCCAGCAGAACACGGATAATTCCAGCAAAACTGAATCCATTGCTACAGAAGCTGCCAAAGAAATGGAAAAGATGGGAGAAGCCGGCAAGAAGAGCCTGAAATCGATTCAAAAAATTGCAGATAAGATTACAATAATTAATGATATTGCCTTCCAGACAAATATTCTCGCGTTGAACGCAGCAGTTGAAGCTGCACGAGCCGGTGAATACGGCAAAGGTTTTGCTGTTGTCGCTGCAGAGGTTAGAAAGCTTGCTGAGCGAAGTAAAAATGCAGCAGATGAAATTGTAGAGCTTGCTGACACTAGTGTGGAAGTGACGAAAGAGTCTGATGAATTAATCGATAAGTTGGTTCCGGAAATTGAAAAAGTTTCTAATCTTATCAGAGAGATCAATGCTGCTTCGCAGGAACAGAATTCTGGTACAGATCAAATCAATAATGCGATACAGCAATTAAATCAGGTTACCCAACAAAATGCTTCTTCCTCTGAAGAGCTTGCAACAAGCGCTGAGGAAATGGCCAGTCAGGCAGAGCAACTGAATGAATCGATTGAGTTTTTCAGTGTAAGTGAGAGTGAGAAGAAAAATCGTGGATATAATACTGGTGAGGCTAAAACATCAGCCACTAAGCAATCGAACCTGAAACAGTTTCAGCCTCAACAAAAGGAAAACAAAACCAAGCAGTCAAACAATTCAAAAGAAAACTCCTGGAATAACCAAAAATCTAATGAAAAAGGGGTGAATATTAAATTGGATGATTCCTCAAAAAATGATGATAAGTTTGAGTCCTATTAATGGTCTATAATATGAAAATTGAAGGTTACTAATTTGTATTTCTAAATTTTTAAATAATAAAATATGTTAAGAAAAGTAAATATTTCAGGCAGATTAGCGCTGTTGATTGGGATGTTAGTGCTTATGGTGGTAATTGAAATTATCGTATTTGGCACCGACATGAGACAAATTACAAATAAGAGTATTGAGAATTCCCAGGAACTAATGATGGATGGAGAACGAAACAAATTGAAAGTAGGAACCCATTCTATGGCAGTTGCAATTGGGGAGCAAATTAGTAACCTGCATTCAGATTCTGCTAAAAAGGAAACCATAAGAAATATGGTTGACGATGTGCGCTTTGAATCGGATAAATCAGGATACTATTTTGTTTATAATGGAACTGTAAATGTAGCCCTGCCCACCAAAAAGGATCTTGTTGGTGATGATTTGAAAGATACACAAGACGAAAACGGGGTTTACTTCGTTCGCGAATTAAATAAAGCTGCCAGGAATGGCGGAGGGTTTGTAGAATATGTCTTTCCGAAACCCGGTCAGGGCGTCCAACCTAAATTATCTTATGCAGAGATGATCCCGGGTACAAATATGTGGATTGGAACCGGCGTTTATGTTGATAATGTGGAACGAGAGAGAAAAGCGATTGCATCAACCTTAACACAAATTAATACAGATGCTTTTTGGAGTGCTTTGTTAATAAGCATTGGAGTATTGGTTTTAATTGTTATTCCTTTTGCTTTTTCGATTAGAAGAAGTATAATAAAACCATTGAATAAGACTAAAGAACAGGCAGAAGATGTAGCCAGGGGAAATCTTTCTCATAATATTAAAGTTGAATATAACGATGAAATAAGTCAACTTCAGCATGCGATTGGTGAGATGGTTAATAAATTGAAATACATTATTGGTTCCGTAAAAAATAGTTCCGGCCAGATTGCTTCAGTGAGTGAGCAAGTTAGCTCTCATTCACAACAACTTTCACAGGGTTCGTCTGAACAGGCATCCTCGGTAGAAGAAGTTTCTTCATCCATGGAAGAAATGGCTTCTAATATCCAGCAGAACACGGATAATTCTAACAAAACTGAATCCATTGCTTCAAATGCTGCCAAAGAAATGGAAAAGATGGGAGAAGCCGGCAAGAAGAGCCTGAAATCGATTCAGGAAATTGCAGATAAAATTACAATAATTAACGATATTGCCTTCCAGACAAATATTCTTGCATTGAACGCAGCAGTTGAAGCTGCACGAGCTGGTGAATATGGAAAGGGTTTTGCTGTTGTTGCTGCAGAGGTTAGAAAACTGGCTGAACGTAGTAAGAATGCGGCAGATGAGATAGTGGATCTTGCAAATTCAAGTGTTGAAGTCACAAAAGAGTCGGATGAGCTTATTGATAAGCTGGTTCCTGAGATTGATAAGGTTTCTAATCTTATTCAGGAGATCAATGCTGCCTCACAGGAACAAAATTCTGGTACAGACCAAATCAATAATGCAATACAGCAATTGAATCAGGTTACTCAACAAAATGCTTCTTCTTCTGAAGAACTTGCAACCAGTGCTGAGGAAATGGCCAGTCAGGCAGAGCAACTGAATAAAACGATCGGGTTTTTTAGTGTAAGCGAAAGTGAGACAAATAATAAACAGATTAGTGGTGAGGCTAATACATCGACCAGTAA
>CAYFRV010000369.1:0-2715 GCA_964345495.1 uncultured Bacteroidales bacterium
CAGATAAGAAAGAATTTTTCGGTCTGTATTGTCAATCTTAACTTTTTTGTCCATTTTTTATAATGATTTGTAATGAAAATAGAATAAAATAAGACAATTTGCAAATTATTATTTTTTCCCATAAAGAGGTTATTTAAATTTTCATGGGGATTATTTTATTATTTTAGCAGGAAACTTTATATATGTTACCTTTAGATCAAGATCTTCAAAAACCCAAAAACAATCTTGAAGACTTTGCTGATGTTACCCGCAGGGTTTTGAATCATTTGTCAAATGTTTTAAGTGATCATAAAGTTAAAAATAATTATAGTATTTATAATTCTGTTTATTGCGGATAATGTAAAATACTTAAGGCCTATAAATAATGATCTTATTCTTTTCACAGAGAAAGAATTTGATGAGCATTTTAAAAAATTTAAAGAAATTCTAAGTAAACTCCAGGAAAAGCACTTACATTTTAACGAAAAGGATTATGCGGTAGTTGACAGAACTTTATATACTATTCAACAATTAATGGGATGTGGATTAGACTTGCTGGTAAATCCAAACAGCTCACGAAAGCATGTTGGTAATCGTTTTGAAGAATTAATGAGAACTTTATTTACAAGTATTGGTATCACAAACAAACGAATTGTGTTGAAGATTCCATACGAAACAGAAGAGGGGGAGGCTATTTATCGTTGTGAGAATGATTTAATCCTTTCTCCCTACAATGAAGTAAAATCTACGGAACATTTTCTTGATTCTAATGAGCTTGTATTATCTGTAAAAACTACTTCAAAAGATCGAATGGGGAAGATGTTTATGGATAAAATACTTTTGGAGAATTTTTTGGGTCATTCCCAGAAGGTAATTGGTATTTTTCAAAATGATGTGCAGAGAAAGGGGAAAGATAGTATAAGTTATACGCTTGTTTCAGGTTCTTTTATGGTCTATTCAAGGTTTTTAACAGAATTGGATGGGGTGTACTATCTTGACTCTCCTCCAAATGCATATAAAGCTGCATATAAACATAATATGTATTCGTTTTCAAAGTTTCTGTTACACGATTTATGGAATTTCTTATCCCCGTAGTTGCTTCCTTCTCTTTTGTGATTCGATTTCATCCTTTGAGGAAGCTATTCTGTTAATATGATCTTTATCGTATAGCCTGTCTTTTATTATTTTACAATATTCTTCACTTATATCATTTCCTAGCCATTTTCTTTTGTATGCTTCTGAAACTGCGTAGGTGGTTCCGGAACCTCCGAAAGGATCAATTATGAGACTATCAGGCGTGGAAGAAGATAAAATAATTTTTCTTAATAGTTCTATTGGTTTTTGGGTTTTATGAGGATATTTTTCCCAGGAACCATTAGAAATTGTGGGTATTTCAAAAACATCTTTGGGTTTTGCGCCTTTGGGATGCGGTTCCCATATATAATCTTTCTTTTTCTTGCTGTTGGAATATTGGGAGGATTCTGCCTGTGTTCTTTTTGGGTATTTGGTAGTATGTTCGTTGTATGGTATTCTTGCTTCATCAATGTTAAAGGTAAAACTTTTACTTTTTCTGAAGTGTAGGATGCTTTCATGGGAACGTCCCCAATCATTCCCAAGATTTGCCTTGTTTCTGTAGTACCAGACAAGCCATTTGCATCCTTTGAACATGGGAGCTGCAGCCCATTTTAGATCAGCAAGTATTTCGGAAAAACCACAGATGTATAAAGAACCGGTATCTTTAAGCACCCTGAATGCCTGACGAATCCAGTTCATACTCCATTCAACGTATTCTTTTTGTGAAGAGAACGTATCCCATTGTGCCTTTTTTATATTATATGGAGGATCAGCAAATATTAAATCAACAGAATTATCTTCCTGCATTTTTAGAAAGTCTAAAACGTCAAGTTGGTAAAGCTCCCCAAAATTTGTTTGGAAATAAGGTTTAATATTTTTGCGCGTAGTTTTATTATATTCAAGCTCCAGTTGCAGTTCCTCTGCTAGCGATACAACCTGGGGTTCAGGGTATACTCTGTAATTGTTGATAGGATGTCTGATTGACTTAAATTTACCGTCATTATCCCATCTTCGGAGTGTTTCTTTGCTTACTCCTATAATCTTTGATACTTCACTAATAGAAAGAAATTTTTCCATTGATTGAAAAGTTTAAACATTACACAACCTTACACAAAGTTATGTATAAAAATTGACAATTGTATAAAATAAGTAAGCAAAACGTTTTTTCGTTTTGCTTACTTATAGATTTTCAGCGTTTTAGGCAAATTTTTATTTTAGGACGACACCCTTTGATTTTAACTTAACTTGTATGGCATTCCGGAATGCATTCACTGCATCCGTTTGATTGGGGGTATTCTCTTTTTGCTTCTGTGATTGCATCCCGGCATTTGTTAAATATACCCAGAAATCTTCTGTTTGAATCTTCAGGCATGTGTGGACAATTTTCTTTGTGAACTAAATTGTCACCGTTGGGTTGCTTTTGTTTTTCTACAAAATATTTATCCATAGTTGACCTCCATAATCTTTTTGAAAAAACTTATATGGAACTTCTAAGATACAAAAATATTTCTTTCTACAATACAATAATACAGCAATGGATCAATAGCAACAGTAATCTTTAAAATTAATGCAGCCTTTGCTTTCTCATTTCTCAGCCTTAGGCTCAACCTCATTTAACAATAAAACAATAGGACAAATATGTAAACACTAAAACTCTGTAAA
>CAYFRV010000370.1:0-2708 GCA_964345495.1 uncultured Bacteroidales bacterium
CATTGTTAAATATTTTATTTGTTCCCAGGGAACTTACCTTTAACTGTAACACCCATACTTCTTGCTGTTCCTGCTATCATTGACATTGCAGATTCAATAGTGAAAGCATTTAAATCTTCCATTTTATCTTCTGCAATAGTTTTGATCTGTTCCCATGTAACAGCACCAACCTTATCACGATTGGGTTCTGAGGAACCACCTTTTAACTTTGCAGCCTCTAAAAGTTGAACAGCAGCAGGGGGAGTTTTTATAACAAAATCAAATGATTTATCAGAATATACTGTTATAATAGCAGGAATTACTTTGCCTGCTTTTTCTTGAGTTCTGGCATTAAACTGCTTGCAGAACTCCATAATATTAACTCCTTTAGCCCCCAATGCAGGTCCTACAGGAGGAGACGGATTAGCTTGTCCACCTCTAATTTGTAATTTTATAACACCTTCAACTTCTTTTGCCATAGTTTTTGTCTTAAATTTATTCTTTTTCTACTTGCATAAAACTGAGTTCCAATGGTGTTTTTCTTCCAAAGATTTTCACCATCACCTTCAGTTTTTTCTTTTCTTCGTTAACCTCTTCGATAACTCCATTGAAGTTATTAAATGGTCCATCGATAACTTTAACAGTTTCACCCACATAAAAAGGAACATTTAATTCTTCATCGCCTTCGGCTAATTCATCAACTTTACCGAGAATACGGTTAACTTCAGATCTTCGTAAAGGTGTGGGCTGTTTGCTTTCGGTTCGGAGGAAACCGATAACATTGGGGATGTTTTCAAGTATATGTGGTACATCTCCCACAAGTGCAGCTTCAATCAAAACATAGCCAGGGAAAAAATTTCGCTCTTTGCTAATTTTTTTCCCATTACGTATTTGATAGACTTTCTCTGTAGGAATTAATACTTGATTAATGTAATCGCCTAATTTTCCTTTAGCAATTTCATTATCCAAGTATTGTTTTACTTGTTTTTCCTTACCCCCAATTGCCCTAAGTACATACCATTTCTTTTCTTCATTTTCAGCCATTACCACACATTTACTTTAATAAAACATACTGTAAATAAAATCCATCAAATTTTCAAATGAAAAATCCATTACAAATACAATCAACGCAATTATTAAGGAAGCAACCATTACTATAACTGCACTACGTTGCAGTTCGCTCCATGTTGGCCAGGAGACTTTATGTATAAGCTCATTATATGAATCTTGAATATAACCTTTTAATTTCATGCCTTAAACGATTTAGCACGGGTGGTAAGACTCGAACTCACGACCGGCGGTTTTGGAGACCGCTGCTCTACCAACTGAGCTACACCCGTGTGAAAAATATGTGTTTAAAAAGAGTGTTCCAAAAAATAACGAAACACCCTTTTTCAATATTATTCAACTATCTCAGTAACCTGACCTGCTCCTACTGTTCGTCCACCTTCACGTATAGCGAAACGTAAACCAACATTTAAAGCTACTGGATAAATTAATTCAACTGACATTGTGACGTTATCTCCAGGCATAACCATTTCGGTTCCTTCTGGCAATTTAACATTACCTGTAACGTCCATTGTACGAATATAGAATTGTGGTCTATAATCGTCATGGAACGGAGTATGACGTCCACCTTCTTCTTTCTTCAATACATACACCTCAGCTTTAAACTTAGTGTGAGGAGTTATGGATCCGGGTCGGGCGATTACCATTCCTCGTTTGATGTCATCTTTATTCACACCACGTAAAAGGAGTCCGGTATTATCACCAGCTTCACCCCTGTCTAGAATCTTACGGAACATCTCAACACCAGTAACAACTGTCTTTTTCTTCTCGGCTCCAAGTCCAATAATTTCAACTTCTTCACCGGTTTTAATAACACCTGTTTCTATTCTACCAGTAGCAACGGTACCTCGTCCGGTAATAGAGAAAACGTCTTCAACAGGCATCAAGAAAGCTTTTTCAACATCTCTCTGGGGAACAGGAATGTATTCATCAACATAGTTCATAAGTTCCATAACTTTCTCTACCCAGTTTTCTTCACCATTCAAAGCACCTAGTGCAGAACCATGAACAATCGGAGCATTTTCTCCGTCGAATTCATAGAAGTCTAATAATTCCCGAACTTCCATATCAACTAATTCAAGTAATTCAGGATCATCCACTAAGTCTACTTTGTTTAAAAATGTAACAATCTTTGGTACATTCACCTGTCTTGCAAGAAGGATATGCTCTCTCGTTTGAGGCATTGGCCCGTCCGTACCAGCAACAACAAGAATTGCTCCATCCATTTGGGCGGCACCCGTTACCATGTTTTTTACATAGTCGGAGTGTCCGGGGCAATCCACGTGTGCATAGTGACGTTTTGCAGTTTGGTACTCAACATGTGCAGAATTAATAGTAACACCTCTTTCTTTTTCTTCAGGTGCATTATCAATAGAATCAAAAGATCTAACTTCAGAAAGGCCTTTTTCAGCTAAAATTTTTGTAATAGCTGCGGTGAGGGTAGTTTTCCCATGATCGACGTGACCTATCGTTCCGATATTTACGTGCTCTTTCGATCGCTCAAATTTTTCTTTTGCCATAGCTTCAAAATATTAAAATTTACGATTTGGTTATATTTTTCTCATTTTGATATATAAAAACATGAAAAAATTAAGCCAAAGGATCGAGCCAATGACGGGAATTGAACCCGTGACCTCTTCCTTACCAAGGAAGCGCTCTAC
>CAYFRV010000371.1:0-2706 GCA_964345495.1 uncultured Bacteroidales bacterium
GAGAATTTGTCACCAGATTTCGCAGTATGGTTTTCAGCATTTCTTTATCTGCCAGCACAGGGTCATTACTTTCAGGAGCCGTTTTTACATTAATATCCTTCGAATTAGCCGATGGTTTAGTCAATGCTTTTACTTCATTAAGGACCTCTATCGGATTAACTTCTCTCAAATTAGGTTCCAGTTCTCCTCTCTGCACACGTGCCCATTCCAAAAGATTCTCCAGTAAATTAAATGCATTTTTAGCTGAATTATGCATACTTATTGATTATTTTCATAAAATGACTGATTTCAATGGGTTTGGCTATATAATCATCAGCCCCCGCCTGCAAACAAAGATTACGATCTTCTCCCATTGCATAGGCGGTTTGAGCAATTATTTTCACTTTACTATTGGGCTTTCTGATTCTTTTAATGATTTCCATTCCACTTATATCGGGCAACCGAATATCCATTAAGATTAAGTCTATATCTGGATTATCCATGAAAGCCTGATACCCTTCTTCTCCCGATTGTTTTAAAATAAGTGTTGCTCCCACAGGTTCAAGGATTTCTTTTATGTATTCCAGACTTGTGGGATCATCTTCAACAATGAGAATGGTTTGACCCTGCCAGTTATAATCCGTTTTTTCCTGTTCAGGCTTTTCTTCTCTCTCTTCATTTTGAGATTTATAGGGGAGCGTAAAATAAAACACTGACCCTTCGCCTTCGTTGGATTCCACCCACATTCCTCCTCCCAGTAATTCGACCAGACGCTTAGTTATAGTTAAACCCAATCCTGTTCCTTCGTATGCTCTTTTCGAAGAATCATCAACTTGTCTGAAACGCTCAAATATCTGGGCCTTTTTATCTGAAGGAATGCCTATTCCTGTATCTTTTACAAAAAAGACCAAAGTACCTTCATCTCTTAGATTATAACCAAATTCGATGGTGCCCTCATCAGTAAACTTAATGGCATTGTTTAACAAATTGTCCATGATTTGTCTTAATCGCTGAACATCTGATTCGATATAGCTTCCCTGATAATTTAAGCCCAAATCCTTTTTCAGTTGAATATTGCCTTTTTCTTCATTTTTCAATTGGTTTTTATAGGTAGTGTAAAGTTCCTGCATCAGGTCATTTAAGTTAAAATACCCGGGGATTATGGATAATTGATTGGCTTCAATCTTGGATACATCTACAATGTCATTAATGATATTGAGCAATTGCCGGGTTCTGGAGTGAATGATATTAAGAAATTTCTTTTGCTGATCTTTCGGGTAATCACTTTCCTTTAAAACCTGGGAAAAACCCAAAATGCCATTCATGGGCGTTCGTATTTCATGGCTCATATTCGCAAGGAAGGCTGATTTCAGTCGGTCGCTTTCTTCGGCTTTTTCTTTGGCCCTCAATAGTTCGTCATTGGTTTGTCTCAATTTCTCATTGATTTTCTCGTATTCTTCATTCTGTGCCTGAATTTTTTCATTGTTCTCCCGGAGTAATTTTTCGGCCTTTTTGCTTTCCGTGATATCCTTGACGAATCCCAGAAAGCGTGTATCCGAAAGTTTGACGGCAGCAACATTCCAGAAACGTATTTCTCCATTTTTCTTTTTAAATCTAATATCTATGGAAGCAAATCCTTTTTCCTTCACATCCTTGAAGTGTTTCAAGCCTAATTCTAAATCTTCCGAAAAAACTATATCGGGAATGCTTAGTTTAAGTAGTTCATCTTTCGAGTAGCCGGTTATTTGACAGGCGGCAGAGTTCACCTCGATGTAGTTACCTTCTTTATCTGTTATAATTACTCCATCCGGTGCATATTCAATATAGGAACTAAACTTTTCCTCGCTTTCGCGTAAGGCTTCTTCTGCCTGTTTACGGTCGGTGATGTCTCTCATAATTGATATTACCTTATTCTCATCGAATGGAGAAAATCGTGCCTCATAGGTTCTTTTCACTCCCGATATGGTAAGTTCATATTCACATATCTGAACTTTTTTTGTGGAGAGTGTCTTCTCTAGTAAAGGAAACATATGCTGAGAAATCTCTTGAGGCAATACATTCTGCATTTTTTTCCCGACAAACCACTCCGGCTGAACATACAAATCGTCTTGATTTGATGCATAATAATCGAGATATGTTCCAGCGCTGTCAAGAATAAACATAAGGTCTGGCAGAGCATGTAATATTGCCAAGTTCTTATTTTTACTTTTACGGAGAGCTTCTTCTGCCTGTTTACGTTCTGTAATGTCCATAATATGGCCGTATACCTTTGTAACGTTGGCGCTTTCCAACACGGCCTGTGCTGAAGTAAGTATCCATTTTTGCTGCCCCTGTACAGTTGTGATAAGGAACTCGAAAGTATATGGCGTTCCATCTTTAACGCAGCGCCTGAAAGCCGAGTCAATTTTCTCCTGGTCTTCTTTATCATAACAGGCTAAGCTACGCTCAATATGTTCGGGTGACCCGGGCGTGAGTTCGCCGGGCACCATCCCGTGAATCCGGTATGTTTCATCTGTCCAGGTCATTGATTCGCTCTTTTTATCATAAACCCAGCCACCAATTTTAGCAATCTGCTGGGTTACGTTTAATAGCTCCCGGCTTTGGCGCAGCGCTTCCTCTGCCTGTTTGCGATCAGTGATATCCAGCGCAGTAAATGTAACGCCTTTGGAATTATCGTTTTTATCGATGGGTGTGGAAGCCAGCAGTACATTGATCACTGTTCCGTCT
>CAYFRV010000372.1:0-2702 GCA_964345495.1 uncultured Bacteroidales bacterium
AATAACGATTCAAAATTTAAATCTTATGGAAAAGAAAAAGCAAAATAGACTCTTGTTGTTATCCATTCTTAGCGGCCTGCTTTTAGCCTTGCCCTGGCTTGAGTGGTTTTCGGGAATTATTCTTCTTGTGGCCTTCATTCCGCTGTTTTTTGTTGAAGATTACCTGTTTATCAACAAAGCAAAGAACAGACCTATTGTAATGTTTGGCTATGCTTTCCTGGCCTTTCTTACCTGGAATATAGTGGCGGTTTCGTGGATTTCTAAAGTTACGATTCCCGGAGCAATATTTGTAATTGTGGCTAACAGCCTGTTGTTGGCATTGCTTTTTTTCCTTTTTCATGTTACGAAACGAAATATGGGCGTTGCGTTTGGAAATTTTTCCCTGTTTGCTTATTGGCTTGGTTGGGAGTATTTTATGTTCCATGCTGAACTTTCATTCCCCTGGTTAACGCTTGGAAATGGATTTGCAAAGGACATCGCTCTTATTCAATGGTATGAGTTCACAGGAGTTTTGGGCGGTTCGTTGTGGGTATTGATCGTCAGTTTTACGCTATTTGCAGTACTCCGGCATTACATTCTCCATAAAACGTTTAAAGGCCAGACAACAAGATTGGTATTCGCTCTTGTGGTCATTTTGGGACCAGTAATCGTTTCTTCTAACATCTATAACAATTACGAAGAAGATCAGAATTCAGTAAAAATTGGGTTAATTCAACCAAATGTTGATCCATATAATGAAAAGTATTCTGGTTTGACTCAAAAAGAGCAAATCGATAAAATATTGAATTTGGCAGAACGCATTGTGGATTCCTCGATGGAATATATGATTGCCCCGGAAACCACGATTCATGATAGCTTGTGGCAGCGGAATATGATCGATCATCCATCAGTGAAAAGGATTCAGGGAATGGCAGATGAAAACCCCGGCTTGAATTTTATTCTGGGTGTAGATATAAAAAGAGCTTTGCAGGAAACAGACAGAAAAAACGTTCCTCCCGAAGCAGGGCAAAACGCAGAAGATAATACGTTTTTTATGAGGTATAATGCCGCCATTCAGATTGATACCACAGATCACATACCTGTTTACTATAAATCCAGGCTTGTCAATGGAATCGAAAAAGTTCCCTACCCCGGAATTTTTCATTTTTTGAGCAATTGGTTTTTAGACGTGGGAGATGAAATCGGCAGTCTTGGAACTCAGGATAAGAGAGAGGTTTTTCATTCTCCTAATGGCAACGTTGGTATAGCGCCGGTGATTTGTTATGAGTCGGTTTACGGCGAATTTGTTACAAAGTATCTTTCCCATGGAGCCGATATAATAGTGATTATCACCAATGACGGATGGTTTAATAACACGCAGGGCTATAAGCAACACCTTAATTTTGCCCGATTAAGAGCAGTGGAGACCCGCCGAAGCATTGCCAGATGTGCAAATACCGGAGTTTCATGTTTGATCAACCAAAAAGGGCAGATTATACAATCTACTTCATGGTGGGAAGAAACGGCTATTAAGGGGACATTGAACAAAAACCGGGAAATGACATTTTATGCCAGGTTTGGAAATTACATAGGCAGAATTTCTGCTTTTCTTGGTGTTTTTGCTTTGCTGTATCTCATTGCAAAAATTTTGATTATGCGAAGCAAAAATGCAGATTTGATGAAATTGAGACAATAGCGTTTATTTTTTGATTTTTGTGTCGTTTTTTGGTATCTTATTGCTATAAAAGAGACTGTCAAAAATGGGGCTTATTGGATTTAGCTAATTTTTGCCTTCTCTGGCAATTGCCGGAATAAGTAGCTGAAAATCAGTCATCCGGCAGTTGCCGGAAGAGGGGCAAAACTGATTTTCAGCGGTTGGTTAACTCAATTCCCTTTTTATGCTGAACTCATTAAAATGATTAACCATGTGTGGAAGATATATTGAAGTGCAGAAAGCAGAAGTAATTGAAAAACGTTTCAATGTCACCGTTCCGGAAGAGGTCGGTTACAAACCGAGTTACAATATCTCCCCCGGCCAGTTTGCCCCGGTTATTACAGACCTGAATCCGGATGTTTTGCAGATGTTTCAGTTTGGGCTTACTCCTTTCTGGTCAAAGAAGCCGATGTACCTTTATAATGCCAGGGCAGAAGGGGATAAGAACAAAGAGAATGATCCAAATTATACCGGCGCCAAAGAAATTATACGAAAGCCCGCATTCCGTAAACCTATTCGTTCACGCCGCTGCCTGGTCGTGGCAGATGCTTTTATTGAAGGACCTACAGAGGAAAGGCTGGACAAGCCTTATGTAGTGTATCTCAAAAATGAAGAACGGCCTTTTGCATTTGCAGGTATCTGGGATATATGGGAGAATAAGTCAAATGGTGAAGTGCTGGAGTCTTTTTCAATAATTACCACGGTTGCAAATGAACTGCTTCAAAAAATCCCGCATCACCGATCGCCTGTTATATTACCAAAAGAAGCCGAGCGGGTATGGTTGAATCCAAATACTTCAATGAACACCATCGTGGATTTACTAAAGCCTTATCCTTCGGAGTATATGAATGCCTATCCCATCTCAAAAAAGATCAAGAACCCGAAAGCCGAGGGAAGGGAATTAATCGAACCGCTTGGAGAACGAATTGCTCCTGAAACAGAAACAAAATTTAAAAAAGATTTGAGAAGACAGGGGATGGGCAATAGGAAGAAGAAATAGATGGGTGAA
>CAYFRV010000373.1:0-2700 GCA_964345495.1 uncultured Bacteroidales bacterium
TCTTAAATCAAACAAGTAAAACCAATGGAAAAAACAACCGTAAGTAATTAACATACAATTACTTGTAAAGAAAAGGCGGCTTGTAAAAAATAGTAGGTATTTATACGCATGTATAAAAAACAACTACGTAAAATTACGTATACATGAAATCAAAATAAAAAATTACTTTCCTCATAAAACCCGGTTTATATGGGAAACTACGTTTTATCTGTTCTTTTTAATACTTTATTAAAGTTTCGCAATAAATCCTAACACATTCATTAATAATCAATAGTTATGAGAATAGCATTCACGTTCACAGTAAAATGATCAACAAACCGTAGATTTAATCCATGAGAATAGCACCCGCGTTCACGCGGGTGAAGCTGAACCACATACAAACTTCAGCCCAGCCGGCTTCGAGCCGGCTTTCCGGTTTTCAAAAGCCCGCTAAAGCGGGCTGAATTGGGGATGTGCTGAACCGTCCCACCATGCTGAAGCATGGTGCTTGTCTCATGGGTGAGATTCACGGTTGTAGGTTGTTTTACTCTGAACGTGGGTACTTCTTCTCCATAGAAAACTACGAAGGAGAAGCTAAACTCATGGATTATTTTCTGGCTATGGAGATAATTCATTAAAATAGAATTTGTCCATTTACTATATGCCATTCTGCTTTTTTTTAAGAAATTATTGCAGTGTTTTTTTATTGTTTTTCAGTTAATTAGCCAACTGAGAAACTTTAATACTTTATTCTCGTTGAACTGCTTAACTTTTTCCTATTTTTATTGTACAAAACTTAACCTGAATTACTCACGAAAATGAATCCATAACAAATTGTATTACAGAAACATAACTAAAAAAAACAAAAAAAAGAATTTATTCATAAAACCTGTAAACCTCCGATCATGAAACTTTTCAACTATTTAAAAATCTTAGTACTGCTTTTAAGCATCAGCCTGATCTTTAATCCGTTCTATTCTTATTCAGGAGAAGATGATGAAAAACAGGAGATTCATGTACGAATCATAACAACAGCAGATGTGCATGCAACCATTTTTCCGTATGATTTCATTGAAAATGAACAGATAGAAAGAAGCCTGGCTCATATAAAAACTTTAGTCGATAAAGAGCGAGCTGATTCGGAAAAACACATTATTCTTCTGGATAATGGAGATATTCTGCAGGGACAACCAACAGGATATTATTACAACAGGGTAGCTACGAACCAGGACCATTTGATAGCAAAAGCAATGAACTATATGGAATATGATGCAGCTACTGTTGGCAATCACGACATTGAAGCCGGCCCTGACGTATATAAAAACATGATTAAAGAACTCAATTTCCCATGGCTGGCAGCAAATATCAACCATAAAAAAACAGGCAATCCGTTTTTTGAACCCTATACCATTATCGAAAAAGAAGGAATAAAAATAGCGGTTTTAGGACTGATAACACCCAGTGTTCCCAACTGGCTTCCGGAAAAATTATGGGAAAATCTTGAATTCAAAGATATGTACAAAACCGCAAAGCACTACATATCAGTCATTAAGGAAAATAAAAATCCGGATGCCATTATAGGTTTATTTCACAGTGGAGCAGGCCCCGACCTGGAATATAAACCCAACAGGGAACTGCCTGAAAATGCCGCAAGATATGTAGCCAAATATGTTCCGGGCTTTGATATCATTTTTACCGCTCACGAGCATCAACAGCGCAATGAAACCATTATCAATAAAAATGACGAAGAAGTAAACATAATCGCCGGATTGCCTTATGCACAATCTGTTGCAATTGCTGATCTCAGGTTTTCCAAAGATACAGATGGAAAATTTCATCTTAACCATAAAGAAGGACAAACACTTAGCACCAAACAATTCGATCCCAGCCAGGATTTCATGACAAATTTTGAAAATGAAAAGAAAGCGGTTTTGAAATATGTCAACCAGCCGCTTGGATATTTTGAGAAAAGCATATTTTCCGGGAATGGATTTTTTGGAAACTCCGCTTTTACTGACTTTATTCACCGTATCCAAATGAAAGCCACCTCTGCAGATTTATCTTTTTCAGCACCACTGTCGTTTAACAGAAGGATAGATACGGGACTTGTTAACATGAGCGATATGTTCAAGCTCTACCCCTACGAAAACTATTTATACGTAATGGAGTTAACCGGCAAAGAAATTAAGGATTATTTAGAATATTCCTACGCACTATGGTTTGATGTCATGGAAAGTAAAGATGATAATTTGCTGCTTTTTCGTAAAGATGAAAACGGAAATCTGATTCGTAGCGAAAACGGACACGTCAGCTTAAAAAACAGTTTCTATAACTTTGACTCTGCATTCGGAATAGAATATACCGTGGATGTAAGCAAACCCAGGGGGCAGAGAATAAGCATAAAAAGCATGACAAATGGCAAAACCTTCGCAGCCGGCAGAACCTACAAAGTTGCAGTGAATTCTTACCGTGGAAGCGGCGGAGGCGGACATCTTACAAAAGGTTCAGGAATCAAACATTCAAAACTTGACGACAGGATTGTGTCTGTCTCCGAAAAAGAAATGAGAGCCATTCTTGCCGACTACATAAAACAAAAACAGAACCTGGCACCCCAAAAAGCAAACAACTGGAAAATGATTCCTGAAAGTTGGGTCAAAGAAGCAGCTGCCAGGGAGAAAGAATTATTATTTCAAAGGGATTAGTTTTATCTGGATATTGTTC
>CAYFRV010000374.1:0-2698 GCA_964345495.1 uncultured Bacteroidales bacterium
CCTTTGCCAACTATTGACAATCCGGCAATGTAAACCAGAACGTTGAACCTTTGCCGGGTTCGCTTTCTACACCAATTTGGCCGCCATGTTTTACAATGAATTCTTTGCACAGGATCAATCCTAGTCCTGTTCCTTTTTCCCCGCTTGTTCCATGGGATGTAAAGTTTTCTTTCATTTTAAACAGCTTATTGATATCCTCTGATTTTATACCAACGCCGGTATCTTCAACTTTTACTTTTAATTTATTTTTCAGTTGTTTTGCCCTGATTGTTACACTTCCACCATTTTCTGTGTATTTGATGGCATTGGAAACCAGGTTCCGGATAATCGTGTCAAACATGTCGCCATCCGAATAAAATGTTAAATCTGATTTGAATTTATTTATTATGGATATTTGCTTTTCTTGCGCAATATTTGACAGATGTGCTGTAGCATTTTGAATTCGTTCTTTCAGGTTATGGTAATCAGGTTTGAATTTTATAGCTCCTTGTTCCGCCTCTGCCCATTCCAGTAAATTATTGAGCAGTATGTATCCCTGCTCAGCACTTTCTTTGATGATTTTACTGGCTTCTTCTACCTTGTTGTATTGTTTTTCTTTTATATTCGTGAGGTTCATATTGCTAAAGCCTAAAAGAATGTTAAACGGGTGTTTTAAATCATGAGCAATTATGGAAAAGAATTTGTTTTTTATGGCAAGTGTATCGCTTAATTGTTTTTCACTTTTTTTCAGCTTATCTTCCATTATTTTCCGCTCAATAATGATTCCGGCCTGTTTTATGAAAGATTCAATATAGGTATGGTTTGTTAACTCTTTTTGTTTGCGTGTAAAAAAATGTAAAACTGCATAAAGTTTATCTCCTTTGTTAATACCAATCGCATAGATTTTATGAATACCCAGCATTTTTTCTATGGAATTTGCAACAACCGGAGATATTTCAGAACCGGCAAAACGTGATAATCCGCCCCTGAATTCTTGTAATTTGCCGGTTTTATATTTTTTATAATTGTCAGGCAAGAAATTAAATTCTTTGCCAAGAAAATTGTGCTTACTAATGTTTATCACATTTCTCAATAGGCGATTATTAATACCCTTTATGCTTGCCACTTTGGTTTTGTAATTTTTTTCATCTGCCGTTACAAAAACATTTATGGAATCTGGATATTGTATGCTAAGGGATTCCGTAATGTAATCGTAAATTTCATCCAGATTATCAAGTGTAAGCATTTCTGTCGCAGCATTACCTAAAGCTTTGTATTGTTCTTCGCTCTCCTTTAAAGTTTGTTCGGCATATTTACGTTCACTAATATCTCTTACAGAACAAATTATGCTTTGAATATTTGGATTATCTAAAAAACTCTTCAAAGTGGCTTCCATCCAGATGTATCCCTTTGTTTTGTGAATATGCCTGTATTCGTCGCGGTGGATGATTTCCGGTTGAGCAATGACCTCTTTCCAATGTGCTTTTATCCTTTCTAAATCGTCAGGGTGAATTACCTGTGTGAAAGACCCTTTGAGTTCATCCGGAGAATAACCTGTATATCTCTCTATCACCGGGCTAATGAATTTTTGTTCTCCTTCTGCTGTAAGCTCAACAAAAACATCCGTAGAGCTGTTTAGAATCATTTCAAGGCGTTCTTTGTTCTTTTGTAAAGCAAATTCCGCTTCTTTTCGGTCTGTAATGTCTCTCGAAATACAAAGAATCCCTTCTTCAACCGGGTATACACGAACTTCGTACCATTTTTTTGTATTATCAGGGAGCGTATATTCAGTTTCTGTTACTCCGGAAATTCTTTCATGCATAACCTTTTGAAAAAGAGCAAAAAGATCAGTTTTTTCTACTCCCGGGAATAACTCTATTACTTTGGAATGTAGTATTTTTTCTTTGGGAAATCCTGTGTGTTCAATTGCAGTTTCATTCACCAGGACATAATTCCATTGTTTATTTATGATGTACAGGCTATCATTGATGCTGTTCAGTAAGATTTTATATTTTCCTTCACAATTTTTTTTAGAATTGATTAAGTAATGAAAGACAAGCATTCGAATAATTTCCCCTTTTTTATTCCGGATAAGTTTGCATTTGCTCTGCATTGGGAAGCTATGGCCATTTTTATGAACATACCGAAAGGTCTGTTCTTCTTTAGGAGCATCATCGGTTTTTGGGGTGGAAAATTTGGATTTTAAACTTTTCAGGTCATCGGGGTGGATACTATCTTGCCACCTGTTTTTGTTTGCCATTTTTAGGGAGTTATAACCCAATGTTTTCCAAAAACGAGGGTTTATCCAGTTTTTATCAGGGTTGTTTGCATCCCAGTACCATATACCGTCCGGTGGGCTTTCCTGGATGAAATTGAAGATATCGTAATCGTTTTTTATAAGTTCATAAAACTCATATTTTAAATCATTTTCCATTGCATTCTATTTTAACCCTTAGCCATTCTGCAGAATGGGCTGAAAAAAAAATCATGAGAAACATTCTCTTTCTTAAAACCCGGTTTTTCTACTTAATTATTTTCTTTTGACATTTTAGAAGGATATGTTTTTCGTTTATTATTAGAGGTTTAAAATGTCTATAATAATTACGAAAATTACTAATTTTTGTTAGTAAAAAAGTCGATAGATGTCAATTAAATTTAGAAATATAAATAGACCGGTATGCAATGTATTGCCGGGTATTATTTTGTGACTATGAATTTT
>CAYFRV010000375.1:0-2688 GCA_964345495.1 uncultured Bacteroidales bacterium
TTTTTTACACACTTAACCAACCAAAAACAAAGTAATATAAACCGGATTACCTCACAAGCCGACCATAAAATATGGCATTCAAAAACACTTTTTCAGTACCATACCAATAGCCCCTAAAATTCGGATTATCAACAAAGGAAATAATTTTTCCACGTCCTTTCCTGTTAACCAGACACCATGCTGAATTTTCTAATGATGCCTTATGCTTTTCAGAAAGATATCCGCTAATCAAAGGGTCTTTCTCAATCCATAAAGGAGTTGAATACGGATCTTTGGATTTTTTTATAAAAAGATTGTTTCCTTTAAATACCGGCAATTCAGAATTATTTATACCGTATCCAATTGGATGAGTTGGGTCAATCCCGGAACGTAGTATAATTCCATTCATTGACTCTGCTCTTCTACGATCTCTCCGGTTGATGTATGGACGAACATCCCGGTTATTTGTATCTGTCTCCATGTTTTCTTTTTTCTCCCATGAAATCCAACCTTGCTGGTTAAGCCACTTATTAGCATATTCGAGTGCAATCATTACGCCCCCTTCTTCCAACCAATGGCTGAACTTTTCAGTCATCTTATCATTCCACTCATAGGAGCCATTAGGCATAACAATGGTGTTATAATCGAATAAATTCATCCGTTTTAATCGTTCAGGCTTCACCATCGTCAGGGAAATTCCCATCTTTTGATCCAGCAAATGCCATACTTCTCCGGCTGAACGACTTCTTACCCCATCACCGGCAACAACCAATATCTCAGGTTTATCAACCGGAACAAAACTCCAGCTTCCCATATCAATACCTTTCTTAGCCAAACCGGTCTCTGCACTGTAAAGGGTAATTCCCAGTTCATGAGCGAGA
The DNA here is from genome assembly GCA_964345495.1 of uncultured Bacteroidales bacterium. Lineage (GTDB taxonomy): Bacteria > Bacteroidota > Bacteroidia > Bacteroidales > UBA12077 > JAGXLC01. Next base: position 861 of record CAYFRV010000375.1, read on the forward strand.
GAATCCAGATAAACATACAGCTTTTCATTTCTAATAGATTGACTTGCAGAGGGAATAAACAAGCTTCCGGTACCAAAATGTTGTTCCTGTGCATTGATTTCTGTAGTGAAAGCTTTTGCTGCGACTCTGACATCCAGCTTTTCTTTTTTTAATTTATATAGAAATGAATGAATATGATAATTCTCCCCGGCAGCGATATATCCAATTTCACTTTTTCCACCAACCACTTCTCCTTTCGGCAAAGCACTTTTTTCAACTTTCCCGCCTTTATACTTATCAAGCTTTGATTCACTATATAAAGCAGTATGATCCAAATCAAATGCGAAAGGCATTGTCCATGTCGAAACATCATAAAAAATGCTGTCCTGAAATTCTGTTCTTTTCTCGAACAAACTCTTTATTAACCGGTATTGGTTTTGTTTGACAGGAACAAGAAAGGCATTCCTTTTCTTGTAATTCACGCCATCAATGTTCAAATCATCTTTGAGCGAATAGACATCAATCGAATGATTTTGGAGCATTTCACTGAAATAATGAAGACTTACAGGATCTTCCTCATCGCCAAACACGTATGCACTTACCCTATCGTTTTCAGCCAGTGGCTCGGCCTTTTTGAAAAAATTTTGCTGGTAGGAAACCAAGTCACTCTTTTTCTCTCTTGAAGCCTTAATCGTCGATAACGAAACCGTAAAATGATTCTTTATTGCCTCTGCAAAAGTGGTTTTTCCCCGGGAAGTCACAATTTCCTGGCCCATCACACTTTCCTGCTCAAATAAAATACCAATAGAAGCATTCACATCCGGATAAGTTGAACCCTTGCCATAGTAATAGTCATCAAATACTTCTTCGCTAAAATACAAGCTACCGATGTCATCGAGCGCCTTTGCATGGTATATTCCAATTTCTTTTGTAAGTTGATAATTAGCATCAGGTGTGCGTGGATTGACGCGCTCCGGGACACCGGGCTGAAAGAAAAATGTTGAATTTGATCCCATTTCATGGTGATCCGTCACAATGTGGGGTTTCCATTTATGAAATTGTTCAAGTCTGGCTTTAGATTCGGGCTGTTGCGCAGGCAACCAGTCTCTGTTCAGATCAAACCAATAATGATTCGTCCGTCCACCGGGAAAATCTTGCCTGAATTGCCTGTCTGAAGGATCAGAAGCAATCGTATTGTGCGTATGCATATTGCTCCATGTCGCAGCTCTTGTAAATCCATCCGGATTGAGACAAGGATCTATCAAAATAATGGTTGAATCCAGCATATTTTCAATCTCAGAGCCTTCTGAGGCTGCCAGATAATAAGCAACAAGCATAGCGGCATTTCCGGGACTAGATTCATCCCCATGAACACTATATCCCAGCCATAAAACCAGGGGTGTCTCTGTGCTTCCGGTTGCTTCAGGATTGTGTAATGTATTTAAATGCTGTTTTCTTATCTCCTCTAAATTTTCCTGGTTTTGTGATGAGGTAACGGCGAGCATTGTAAGTGGCCTGTTTTCGTGGGTTCTACCATATTCCCACATAGATAATTTATCCGACTTATCGGTGAGGCGGGTTAAGTAACGCAGCAACTGATCATGCGAAAAATGCCACTCACCAAATGTATGACCCGATATTTCACCGGGAAATGGCAATTCTTGATTCACATTTTCATGTTCGGGAATAAAAAAGGACTTATCTGACTGAGAATAACTAATAGAAACAAGGAATATGCTCAGAAAAAAGAGAAATGAAAACTTTTTCATAATGTAAGATTTTTGTTCTTCTGTTTAGATATATTTTCTATCCTAAGGGTTTAATAACAGAAAGCCCTGATGTAAAACAA
>CAYFRV010000376.1:0-2684 GCA_964345495.1 uncultured Bacteroidales bacterium
TTTTAAACGATTTTCACTATAGAAATCTTATTGGTTTGCAAAATTACACCAGAGAAAGTTTTTTTCACAAGAAATTTGATTTAAATAACATTTCAGGAAGTAAGGCTGTGTAAATTGCAGACAGAGCAACTTTCTCAGCCTAAATAAAATTTGTTATATTTGCGCAACAATTCAAATAGGAAAACAAAAAAGGAGTGTTGAATTATGGCCGGCCATAGTAAGTGGGCAAACATTAAGAGAAGAAAAGAAGCGCAGGATGCCAAACGCGCAAAAATTTTCACACGTGCGGTAAAAGAAATCAATGCTGCAGTGAAAGAAGGCGGCAGTGATCCCGAGTCGAATTCGCGGCTTCGGACAGCAATTCAAAATGCTAAAGGAGTAAATCTACCTAAAGATAAGATTGAACGGGCAATCAAAAAAGCAAGTAGTGAAGGTGGCGCCCAGCCTGAAAAGGTGAGTTTTGAAGGATACTCCCCGGATGGTGTGGCAATTTTTGTTGAATGCCTGACAGACAATAATAATCGTACAGTTAGCAATATACGTGCAATCTTTAATAAATTTGGAGGCAGCTTGGGGAAAAACGGCTCCATTCAATTTATGTTTGAGCAGAAAGCTGTTTTTACAATACCCAAAAGTGAAGAGATGGATCTGGAAACGTTTGAACTGGAATTGATTGATGCAGGGGCAGAAGATATTGATGCTGATGACGAGGAGTTTTTAACCGTTACTGCTGCAAAAGAAGATTTTGGTAACATTCAGAAAAAACTTGAGGAATTGGGAATTCAACCTAAAAATTCCTCTTTACAACAAGTTCCGATAATTACAAAAGCGTTGGATGTTGAACCAGCATTAAAGGTAATGAAGATGATTGATGCTTTTGAAGACGATGATGATGTTCAGAATGTATACCACAATATGGAATTAACTGATGAGCTTCAAAAAGCGCTGACTGAACAAGAAAATTAAGAAAGATATAGTAGTAAAATAGTAACTTTTTTTGCTAAAGGCGGCCTCAAAAATAGAAGGCCGCTTTTTTTATTTATGTCTTAAACGTTTTGGTTCTTTTTTTATCTAAAATATTGATAATTAATCTAAATTCTTTCAACCATGAAGTTTACTATATTTTCTTTCATCCGCCTAATGTTTTTGGTAATCACTGTTGGCATTAGTTTTCATTCTTATGCGCAAGTGCAAAATAATATGAAAACTCCTGCTGAATTTTTCGGATTTCAGCCCGGAGCCGATCGTATGCTTTTTAATTATGAGGAGCAGATAGATTACCTGGAACACCTGGCAAATTATTCACCCCGTATCCAAATGAAAACAATTGGAGAGTCGCCAATGGGAAAACCAATGTATGCTGCGTTTTTTTCTGACGCTGATAATATAAAAAATCTGGATAGTTTAAGAGAGATTAATAAAGAATTAGCGCTAAACCCGGATTTGAGTGATGAGCAAAAAAACACTTATCTTCAAAACGGAAAAGTGTTTTTCATTGCTACTTTGTCAATGCATGCAAATGAAGTTGGCCCCAGTCAGGCTGCTCCACAAATTGCTTATAAACTTGTTACTACAGAAAACCAGGATACGCTCAGCTGGCTGGAAGATGTGGTTTATATGATGATTCCTTCGCATAACCCGGATGGAATGGATATGGTGGTAGATCATTATAAAAAATACAAAGGAACAAAATACGAAGGCTCATCTATGCCTGGAGTGTACCACAAATATGTTGGTCATGACAATAACCGCGATTTTATTACACTTACCCAGGAAGATAACCGTGCGATATCAGATATCTTCAGTAAAACCTGGTTCCCGCAGGTTATGGTTGAAAAACATCAGATGGGTTCCACAGGTCCGCGCTATTTTGTACCTCCTAACCATGACCCGATTGCAGAAAATATAGATGCTTCTATATGGAACTGGATGGGCGTATTCGGAATGAATATGATCAAAGATATGACCAATGAAGGTCTTGCAGGTGTTTCTCAGCATTATGCGTTTGATAATTATTGGCCTGGCTCCACAGAAACCTGTATCTGGAAGAATGTTATCGGTTTCCTTACAGAGAGTGCCAGTGCAAAATATGCCACTCCGGTTTATGTAGAGCCGAATGAATTGTCTGTCTGGGGGAAAGGCCTTTCAGAATATAAAAAGAGCATAAATATGCCATTGCCATGGGATGGTGGATGGTGGCGCCTCAGCGATATTGTGGATTATGAAATTGTTTCTACAATGTCCATTATTAAAACATGCTCAAAACACAAAGAGGATATTTTGAGCGTTAGAAATGATTTGGCTAAAAGTGAGGTGAAGAAAGGCAGAACTGAAGCACCTTATTATTACATTTTTCCTGAGAAACAACACGATGAAAGTGAATTGGTGGATCTGGTGAATTTACTGAAGCAGCATGGGGTAAAGCGCTATAAACTTACTGATAATGTAGAAATTGAATCACGACAATTTAAAGAGGGAGATGTTGTTATTCCTTTGGCTCAGCCTTTTCGGCCTTTTATTAAGGAAGTGCTTGAATCACAGGATTATCCTGTAAGACATTATACTCCTGGTGGTGAGATTATTAAGCCGTACGATATTACAAGCTGGTCATTGCCTTTGCATAAAGGAGTAGAAAGTTTTGAGATTGATACAAGATCGAAAAAACTGGAGTCTTCATTGGAAGA
>CAYFRV010000377.1:0-2682 GCA_964345495.1 uncultured Bacteroidales bacterium
AAACCCTAAGAAAAGCCGGTAAAGTTAAAGTACCGGCTTTTTTGTTTTTTGATTTTATTCTCTATATATTTAAATAAAAAATACTTATGTTCTTCAAAGAATTATTGCATATTCTTTTGTTTATTGTATTTCTTCTCACCTTTATTATGGCATACAATTATATTAAGCCATTTCTGATCAACCGAAAAAGAAAATACTCAACGCTTTTCCTGAAATTATCCTATCTCATCTATTTATTTCTTTTACTGGTGTTTGTTTTTCTATTCCTCCTTTTTGGAGCTGATAAAGTAGAATATAGAATAACAGATTCGGTATTCTTTGGAGTATTGGTTTTGCTTTTCCTGCCTAATATAGGTATTCTAATCAGAAGAAAAATCAAAAACATCAGGATTGTTTTTAACTATATCTTTTCGGTAATAAATATTGTGGCAACTTATTATCTAATTCTAAAGCTTTCTCAAAATAATTGGTTTATTTAGCATTCCACTGGGAAATAATTTCATCAGTTCGCCGGAGTTTTTCTTCCAAACTCATATGTCCATCAAGCCAATGTATTTCCAATCCGTTTTTCTGCATCCTTCTAAAATATGTCATTTGCCTTTTTGCAAATTGGTGGATAGCTGTATTAAGCTTTTCAAACATCTGATCATAAGTAATTTCCCCAGTTAAATACAGGGCAAGATATTTGTACTCCAAGCCATAATACATGAGGTCTTCCTTGCTCAATCCGCTTTTCATAAGAATCTTCACCTCTTCAATCATCCCATTTTCAAGTCTTGACTTTAGGCGCTGTGTAATCCTTCTTCTCTGAGCGGGACGGTCAAATTTAATACCCAGGATCAAAGGGTTAATCGTTGGATATGATAAGTCTTCCTGTGGATGTTCAGCATAATATTTTGCAATTTCAATAGCTCGTATTGCTCGTTTTTTTGAAGTTAGATCTGTTGTATTATGAAGTTGATTCGCATAAGAATAAAGCATCTCTTTTAACTCCTCTAATGTTCTGGACTCTAAAGCAGCCCTCAGAGTCTCATCAGGCGGAACATGTACAAGTTTATAGCCCTTCAATACAGCCTCAATATACATACCGGTTCCGCCACACAAAACAGGAAGTTTATTTCGTGCTTTGATATCCTGATATACTTTGAGAAAATCCTTTTGAAATTCGTAAACATTGTATTTATAACCAGGTTCATGTATATCAATCAGATGATAAGGAACAGCCACACCATCAACAATATAATCCTTATAATCTTTTCCGGTTCCTATATCCATCTTACGGTATACCTGACGGGAATCAGCACTAATTACTTCGCCGTTCATCTCCTTAGCAAGCCTGGCAGCAAATGCAGTTTTGCTGCTTGCTGTAGGTCCGAGAATCACAATAATATCACCACTAAAATTATTCATCTTTTTAAATGTATTTTTAAAAGACCTATAATTATGCTAACTTTGTAATTAGTAACAAAAGTATAATAATATAACAAAAAAATCGCTTACTAATAAATTGAAACAATTAAATAAACCTAAAAAACAACTTGTCTTATGAATATTAATTACAAAAAAATCTGGACCAGAATAAAAGGAATCATCACGGAACCAGACAAAGAGTGGGATGTGATCCAGGCTGAACCGAATGACCAGAATGAAATTATTGTAAATTATGCAGTTCCAATCATAGCACTTGGAGCTATTACTACATTTATCGGAAAAGCTGCAATGGAGACGTTTAGCGTATATGACGGATTCATGCTTGCAATCAGCTATTTCATCAGCACTATAGCCGGACTTTATATCTCCGCTATTGTAATTAGTGAATTAGCACCAAGTTTTAATACCAAAAAAGATTTCAATGCCTCGATTAAATTAATCGTATATTCTGCTACAGCATCGCTTGTTGCAGCCGTAGTAGCATCTCTTCATCCCGGTTTATCTTTTGTAGGATTATTTGGCTTGTATTCCATCTATTTATTTTGGATAGGATTACCTAAAATCCTGGAAACACCTGAAGATAAAAAAATTGGTTACGTGCTCATATCAGCTTTAGTGATTCTTGCTATTACTTTCCTTATTAACTTTATTTTACAATCAATATTTGTAGCTTCTACAACAGCTCTATAAGGTATATGATTTTGTAATTGTATAAATAATTGGAGAGAAAGGAGAGGTAGACAGTTATGAGTAAAATAGAAATAAAGAATAAGAAAGCATCTTATCTTTATGAAATTAGTGAAACATATACAGCTGGTATTCAGTTAAAAGGCACAGAAATAAAATCTATCCGTGCAGGGAAGGCAAATCTGGTAGATACTTACTGTTATTTTAAAGATGGTGAACTCTGGCTAAAAGGCATGCATATTGCAGAATATGGGTTGGAAAGCCACTTTAATCACGAACCCAAAAGGGAACGTAAACTCCTGTTAAAGAAACAAGAACTGAAAAAGCTTCATAGAAAAAGCAAAGAAAAAGGATTTACAATCATTGCTTTAAAAGTATTTATCAGTGAAAATGGCTGGGCAAAAGCAGAGATAGCTCTGGCTAAGGGAAAGAAAAAGTACGATAAAAGAGAAGAGATAAAACAAAAGGATATGAAGCGAGATATGGAAAGACTTCATAAGTATTAATGAGGCGCATTCTTAAGTTGCCGCATTCAGAAGTAGAAGTAAATTTTAAAATTACCAT
>CAYFRV010000378.1:0-2677 GCA_964345495.1 uncultured Bacteroidales bacterium
TAATAAATTATGGATGATTCTCTGCCCTGCTCTGAACTCATTAAAGATGACAAGAATTGCAGGCGCTATGACTTTTAATGTGTCCGTCAATTTCCCCGCGGCATTTGATTTCTTCAGCCTTGGCACAGATGATTCCGCGCTTTCGCATCTCTTTGTTATGTCCAACTTCAGTTTCAGGGAATTTTCCGTTTTTTTGTATGATCATCTTTATGCCGAGGAATAACCCTGCGGCTGCTATAATTATAATGGCTGGTATGAGTAGTTTTAAAAACATGAGCTTATTTAAATAATTTACTACAAAATTAATTATTATTTTGTAATTTAGAAATCAAATTAATAACTAGTGATAATTTAAATTAAAGGAGGTTTATATGGCTATAACAAAAGTATGGATAGAAGAAGGTTGCACAGCATGCGGCCTATGCGAAGATATTGCGCCCGAAGTTTTTGAACTCGGAGACAGGGAAGAAGCAATAGTTAAACCGGACGCTGACTTTTCAGCTTATGAAGATGAAATAAAAGAGTCTGCAGAAAGTTGTCCGGTGGAAGTAATTCAGATTGAAGAATCGTAATTTAATACGCTTAGCAAAAAAAGATCCGGCTTTGTTTAAGGTAGCCGGATCTCTTTTTTTTAATAGGCAAATTAAGTTGTTTCGGGTTTCACGTTTTGTATGTCCTGTATGTTTATATTCAGTTTAACAGTGGTCCATTTTTTCAATTACTCTTTCTTCATTATTTCAATGTCTGCGTTGATTCCTACTTTCCTGCCTACGATTAATCCCTTTCCAAATGATTTATCCCAGTCTACATTATAATCAAATCTGTCGATTTCGCCTGTTACTTTAAAACCTGCACGTGTTGCGCCCATTGCTTCAACAGTTCCCATGTACTTCACATCAAATTCTTCTGTCCGCGTGACATCTTTAATGGTCAACTCACCTTTTAGTTTGTAATGCTTCTCCTTCACCTTTTTTAATGAGGTACTTGAAAATTTGATCTCCGGGTATTCTTCAGCATCAAAAAAATCTTCTCCCATCAGGTGCCCGTCTCTCTTTTCATTATCTGTATCAACGCTTGAAACGTCAATAGTTACATTAATTTTTGCATCAGTAAAATCATCTTTTTCTGACTCAATCTTGCCACTATATGATTTAAACTGGCCGGTTACTTCTGAAATACTCATGTGTGTGGCAGTAAATTGAATTTTGGAATGCGCTTTATCAAATTTCCATTTTTCAGCCTGTCCAAAAATGACTCCTGTCATTAACAGGAAAGATACGAGTAATAAAAGCTTTCTTTTTTTCATAATTTTTTGTTTTTAAGGTAAATAAATTGAATTTAGGTTTTCATATAATTATGACAAAAGTCATGTTATTTTGTTCGATGTTTTTCTCTTTATTGATTTATGTTATTCTAATGTTTTAGTTTTCTTTCTACTTCTGAATGCGCTTTTATAAAGTAAGTCGGAGCAAAGAATTTCCTGAAAACGATTGAAATCTTTTGTATTAAATATTACAATCAGGTGAAGTTTTCCAAAACAATTGAATAAAGAGATTGTTATAAAACTTGCCAGTCAAAAACATTTTATATTTTGACCTTTTAGGAATAAATCGTTAATTTTGATTAAATAAAAACAGATTGTTTAAACCATTAAAAACTATAAATTATGGCTAAAGTAAAGATTGCCATTAACGGATTTGGCCGTATCGGCAGAAGTGTATTCAGAATCGCTTATGAGCGAAAAGATATTGAAGTTGTAGGGATCAATGATATCACAGATACAAAAACGCTTTCACACCTGTTGAAGTATGATTCCAATTACGGAATGTTCAATGGTTCAGTTGATTTTGATGACAGTCATTTCATCATTAATGGTGAAAAGATTAAGGTCAGCGCAGAGAAAGACCCTGCTAAGATACCCTGGGATAAGACACCGGACGTCGTGGTTGAATCTACAGGAGTATTTCGTCAGAAAGAATCGGACAAAGGTGGTTATGGCGATCACCTGAAAAATGGAGCAAAGAAAGTGTTGCTCACTGTTCCCGCAAAAGATGAAATTGATGCCATGGTGGTTCTTGGTGTTAATGATGACGCGTTAAAATCTGATCATCAATGTGTTTCAAATGCTTCTTGTACTACAAATTGCCTTGCTCCGGTTGTTAAGGTGTTGAATGATGAGTTTGGAATAGAACAGGGTTTTATGACAACGATTCACTCCTATACAGCGGATCAGAACTTACAGGATGCTCCGCATAAAGATCTGCGAAGAGCACGAGCAGCAGCCATGTCCCAAATCCCTACAACAACTGGAGCTGCAACAGCAGCAGGTAAGGTTATTCCTGAATTGAACGGAAAACTTGATGGAAAAGCCATTCGTGTTCCAACACCAACAGGTTCACTAGTCGACTTTGTAGCTAACCTGAAAAAAGAAGTCACTGTTGAAGAGGTGAACGCCGCCATGAAAAAGTATGCAGAAAAAAGCATGAAGGGTATTTTGGAATACACAGAAGATCCGATTGTTTCTGCTGATATAATAGGAAATACTCATTCTTCAATATTCGATGCCGGAAGTACCATGGTTATGGGTAAAACCGTAAAAGTGCTTTCATGGTATGACAACGAATGGGGTTACTCACAAAGAGTAGTTGATTTAGCAGAAAGATTGGTATAAGTTTTG
>CAYFRV010000379.1:0-2664 GCA_964345495.1 uncultured Bacteroidales bacterium
TGGATATTCCGGAGCATGCTGACCCCTCTTCCGACAACATAAAATTACGATTTTTTGCTGGATTTTTTCATGCCATTCCGGCAGATACTGCCCCCCTTGATAAATATTAAAAGGAATTTTTTGGGTTTTGGTCGGTTAGCGTTTTGGGTTTTTCGGAGCAAGCTGACCCCCTTTCAAAAAATTTTCCGATCTGTTTCGGAGCATACTGACCCCTTTTAATCATAGGTTTTAATTTCTTTATGGGTTTTAAACCTAATTTTATAAACAGATGGCTGGAAAAATTATACCTATGAGTCAGATTAAACAATTGTTACAAATGCACAAAAAGGGCGAAGCAAAAAAAGCCATAGCCCGTCAGCTTGGTATCAGTAAGACAACGGTCAAAAGTTACCTTGCCAGGTTAAAAACAATGCACTATGATTTGGACCATCTTTTAGCAATGGATGAACCTATTGTGGAAGCAAAGTTCCACGAAGGGAACCCGGCATACAAAGACAACAAAAGGTATGAATACATTAAAGAAAATTTAAACTACTTTGAAAAAGAGCTAAAAAAAACAGGTGTAACCCGAATGCTTCTTTGGGAAGAATACCGGTCTCAATATCCCGAGGGGTATAGTTATACTCAGTTTTGTTTTCATCTAAAACAACAGCTGGTTGCTAAAAAACCTACCATGGTATTAAATCATAAGCCTGGTGAAAAGCTCTATGTTGATTTTGCAGGTAAAAAGATGTCTTATGTTGACAAAGAAACCGGAGAGATTATAAAATGCCCTGTATTTATTGCTTGCCTACCTTACTCGGATTATGGCTTTGCTATAGCTGTCAGGTCCCAATCACTGGAAGAGTTTATTTACGCACTAAAAAGTTGCTTTGAATTTTTAGGCGGGGTAACAGAAATATTGGTACCCGACAATTTAAAAGCAGCTATAATCAAGGCAAATAATTATGAGCCTGATGTTAACCAAGTACTTGAGGATTTTGCTAACCATTATGGTTTTACAGTAGTATCCACACGAGTTGCCAAACCGCAGGATAAAGCCCTTGTAGAAGACCAGGTAAAGCTTTTTTACAACCGTGTAATGGCCAAGTTGCGTAATCACCTGTTTTTTGATCAGGGAAACTTAAATAAAGCCATTGCAGATAAGATGCTCGACCATAACCAGACACGTATGCAACAAAAGCCATATTGCAGGGAGGAGAAATTTTTTGCTGAAGAAAAACTATTATTAAAACCATTGCCTGAAGAGCCTTTTGAAATTAAATATTACAAGGAATACAAAGTAGCTCCAAACAATCATATTTTTCTTTACCAGGATAAGCATTATTATAGTGTTCCCTACAAATGGATAGGCCAGAAAGTAAAAGTCATCTATACCCGTTCAATAGTAAAAATTTATGCAAAAGGAAAACAAGTTGCAGTCCATCCGCGTGATAAACAACCTGGCCATTATAGTACAATAAAAGAACATTTATGTTCACACCATCAGCATTACCTTGACAGGAGCCCGGATTATTACCGACAAAAAGCTAAAGAAATATCTGATAAATTCTTTCAGGTTATTGACATATTGTTTAATGGAGGAAGACATCCGGAACAAAATTACAGAAGTTGTGATGGACTTTTTAGCTTATACAGGAAAACGGATCCGCAGATTTTTGAAAAAGCCTGTGATATAGCTATTGAATGTAATTGTTGTTCTTACAAATACATGCTGAAAGTAATTGATAACCTACAAAAACATCCCCTCACAACAGGGGAAGAAAAACAAAAGCCTTTACCTGATCATAAAAACATCAGGGGAGTTAAATATTATAAATAAACAAAAATCAATTTTTAAGATTATGAAACAAATCGAAACACATTTTAACCAGTTAAGGTTAACAGGAATGAGCCGTAGTTGGCAATCTCTTTTAGAAACAAGAAGAGAAAATGAACTTACCCTTGTTGAAGGCCTGGAAATATTGCTTCAGGCTGAACAAGAGGAACGTACAAACAGGCGTTTTGAAAGGCTGAGAAAAAATGCAAAGTTCCGCTACCAGGCAAGCATTGAAGAAATTGATTATGCACCAGAGAGGGGTGTCAATAAAAACCTGATTAGCAGCCTGGCCACTTGTGATTATATTACAAAAGGTGAGTCAATATTAATTACCGGGGCTACCGGTTGTGGAAAAAGTTTTATCGCTTCTGCCCTTGGTCATCAGGCATGTGTTCATGGTAAAAGCGTAGCTTATTTTAATACTCATAAATTAATGGGCAAAATAAAAATGGCCCGTTTTGATGGAAGTATTTTAAAATTTTTTGATAAACTTGCAAAAACCTCGTTGCTTATTATGGACGATTTTGGTTTAACAAATTTAGAGCAACAGCAACAATTTGATTTAATGGAAATAATTGAAGACAGACATGGTAGGCTGGCAACAATAATAGCAAGTCAATTACCTGTTGGGAGCTGGTTTGACGTAATAGGAGAAGCCACTATTGCCGATGCAATCCTTGATCGCTTAGTACATACTTCGCATAGAATAGAATTAAAAGGAGATACATTAAGAAAAAAAAGAAAAAACTAACTGTAAAAATGTCAGTTAACATCTGTTCTTTGAATTAAAACCTATAGGGGGGTCAGTTTGCCGGAATAGGGGGTCAGTATCACCGAAATATCCA
>CAYFRV010000380.1:0-2663 GCA_964345495.1 uncultured Bacteroidales bacterium
TTAACAGAAACAAAATCCTCTTTTTTTTAAAAACCAAGTTCAGGGTCACGCTGAAATTCGCCAATAGACAATTCCATTTTATACGCCTCCAAAGATTAAAGTTGAATAATAATAAACCGTTGAAAGCTGAAAGTCAATATTTATGCAGGCACATCAATCGGGAGGAAACTTCCCAACCCGTCATTCCAGCGGCCGCCAAAAAGACGGCGCCGCTGAACTCAAGCGGTTGGCGGGCTTGAACCAAAAAAAAAGAAGGAGTCGGTGGACATGATAAAAAAGCATAAAAATATTTGTTTTTTTATAGCTATTTCTTGGTTATTAACGCCATCATTCGGATTTCCTGATACTGTCTTTTTAAAAAATGGTACAAGATTTGACGTAGGTGAAACATGGGAAGAAAATGGGAAAATTAAGTTTAAAATGTATGGTTCTATTGTTGACTTTCCAAAAGAAGATGTATTGGAAATTAAAAAAACAAATGTCAAAGAGGATACAGAAGAAACGAGCAAAGATTGTTATGATCTTGGCTATCGCTTTGGGTTGTGTGCCACTAAATCAATATACGGTATACCATGTGAACCCGAAAATGATATAATCATACCTGAAATGTGCCGTAAAAAAGATGAAACGAATCGAGGGATAAATGCTGGTGCGACGAAGGTTCGTGATATTTTAAAAATCAACTCAGCAGGGACGAAATCATCCGCGTCTCTTGATATACTAACAACTCCTATTGATATTCTTGATAAACGGCTCAAAGGGAAAACTAAAAATGAAATAAAAAATATAGTTGGAATGCCAGATCGAATCGAAATTTTTGGTGGCAATAAATGTTGGATTTACGGAAATACTTATTCTACAAAAGACAGAGGCATAGTGTTTGTTGGAGATGAGGTATTGACTGTCACTTTCTACTAATTAAATATCGATAATTTCTTTATGCTTTTTGCTGAAATACAGAACGAATTGCATCAAAAAAAACCAGAATATAGTGAAAGAAATTTACACTTTAAATATCTAAATTTATGACATAAGCGCAGTTTGTGCGTCTGCTCTTAAGGAAAATTGTAGTGCCAAATTGAAAGAATTGCAGAGCAATCTATAATTATTTCAGTACTTAGAACTTTCAGTTCGGGATTCCTCCATCCTTAAGTCAATGACATTGGATTAGGGGTGGACTTCGTATAGGGCCAACACCTGAAACATCACAGAGGATATGCCCGACATGCAACAGGCCATATTGATAAAAACAGAAAAAAATATTCTCAAATTGATTGCTATATTTATTTGCTGTTGGGGCTACTTTGAAAAAGGAGATTTCTTTTGGTTTTTATTGATAGCAGCAAATATTTTACCAATTTACTCTGATTTTAGAGAAAAATATTTATAAACGCCCGCCAACCCGTCGTTCCACTTTTAAAATGAAAAATCAGGTTTCTACACAGGGGTGTGGCATGGCGCAATCTTTCCAATCAAATTGACTGGTTCTTTGGTCTGAAACTGGAATACAGATTTATATGCAGACAATAATAGCGGCATTGGATATTTATTTGGATACCTATTTGGAGTCATGGTGTGTTATGATGTGTTATGATGTGTTATGATGTGTTATGGAGAGTTATGGAGAGTTATTTGCACATTTTTTAGGGGGTCTTTTTATAGTTACAGACAGAATGATATCATTATTAACAAAATAACGCGGTGATAAAAAGTGAATATTTCACAGGCTTATAAAATTTTAGGTATCAACGATAAATCTACATTATACGAAATCAGGAAAGCCTATAAAAAGAGAACTTTTGAGACACATCCTGACCGAACTAAGGGATCGGCAACTGATTTTATTTTGGTCCATGCCGCGTATACCTTTCTGGAAAACTATCTCGGCAAAGACGGAAATCAGAAAGAAAATGAAATAAATTCAATGGGTAAAAATCCAATTGATTCCCAGTTGCAGGAGAGGATCAACCAAGTCGTATACGCTTTTGGACTTTTCAGTTCACAGTCAGTTTCAAAACTGGATAAAACACATAAAGAGCTTAACGAATTAGTTGTAAACACCATAAATATCTGCGCCGATTCTTATGACTTGAGAAGCAAAGCGGCAAAATCAATTAACGACTGCTAGCAGAAGTCACTGAGTCAAATTTTAAAATATCTCGAAGATAATATTGAACTGATTGTCGTCAATGAGGAAATATGGCTTAGAGGATATTTAAAACCGGCTATAAATCAAGCTAAGAGTTTAAATCCGCCGAGATGGTTTGAGTGTTATTATTATTCCGGCGTGAGTGTTTTTGCGAGTATAATGTGTATTGTCTATGGATTCTTACAGACAGACTATTTTGTCATTATTCTTTCAGTGTTGCTGATTTTCATGTTTTTGCGGGCGCAATTATCTTATTCAAAGAGATATAATCCTGATTTGACATTGGACGGCTTAAATCTGGGAGAACTGAAAAAACAGTTAAAGTCTGTGAATATCAATTTTGACAACATCGGACTTACCCGTAACGAAGCAGCTTTCGGAGGAGGGGTGGGAGGTGCAGGCATCGGTTTTCTTTTCGGAGGACCTGTAGGTGCTGCTGTCGGCGGTGCGGCGGGTGCAATTTGGGGAAGTCTGACCGGCAGTTCTTTGGATAAATTGAAAAAACAGGTTTATA
>CAYFRV010000381.1:0-2662 GCA_964345495.1 uncultured Bacteroidales bacterium
AAATCATTTCTGGCAATTCAATTTATAAATAAAATACACTGAAACCAACATTATCAACATAAATAAGCCAAAAAACAACGGATAACCAAACTGATCAATCAGCCAGCCTCCCAACAACGGGAACAATGCAGGCAATATGCTTCCTGCGCCGGTTAACCCTGTGTATAAAGCCCGGTTTTTACTATTTGAAACTTCAAGCAACACTCCGTCAATGGCAACTTTGTGTAATGTAAAAGCAAATCCTGTTCCGAGGAAGGCAAAGAAATAAATGTTTAATGTAGGCACAAAAAATGCATATATCGGCACAAGAAAAGCAAGAAAAGAGGTCAGGTAGAGTAGATTCTGATACCTTACCTTGCGTGATAAATAATAAAGAAGCGTACCTACGATAACCCCGGCTGTTACTTTAAATATTAAAAACGTCCTTACGGCTTCGTTTCCGGCAGAAAAATTCTCCTTAGCGTAAAGTATCAGAAATGGCATAAGTGCAAGCACAATACCTTGTGTATTCACCAGCATCAGGTAATTGGCAAACTTCTTATTGGTTTTTATTTCTTCCCTGATTACTTTAAAATATTCTTTCACTCCGCTAATTTTGAAAGTAGAAGCACCAATTTCCCTGATATTCCAAAAACCAATAGAGGCTATTCCCAAAGCCATCGCAGCAATAACGAAAAGAAAAGCGTAATTCAAGGGATAATCATTCGCAACCAAAACCTTTCCTGCAAGAAATGCTGATAGAAAAAGTCCGATGCTGGAAACAACCTGTTTTATACTGAAAAATGATTTTCGCGATTCTTGTAAAACAGACTTTCCAAGAATATCTGTATAACTGATATTGGCAAAGGCACCACTCACACTAAAAATCGACATTAGCATAAATATCAGGCCAATAATCAGGCCAGCGCTTAGTGCATCCGAATTAAAAAACAGAAATGCCAGTCCTGCCAGTGAAAAAATCCTCAGGTTTATGCCAAGTAACAAATAACCTCTCTTGAACGGCTTATTATTGATAAATGAGGCAAAAAACAGCTGGGCAAATTTTGTCCCGCCCACCATTATTGCAGTTAAAAATCCTACATGCAAAGAAGTTCCTCCGGAGTCAATCATCATAGCAGGAATAATTGTATCAACATCCATGAAGTTTTTGGCAAGCGCAAGAAAGACTGCATGTAACAGGAAAAATCGATAATTGGAACGGGATATGGCGGTTGTTAATTTCAAATTTGCTTAATTTATTTTGTCTATAATTCCATAAATTTTGATGCAAAACTACAATTTTTATAACACATAAAAACATTTAGATTTATCGATAATTTTGTCATTTTAAAGATTCCTTCAAATCCGAAAACGATGAGTTGATACAAATCTACAAAAGAAGATTATTCCATTCGGATTAAATCGGATAAGCAAATCTTTATAAAAGCATTTCCGCTCAATGGATAATTTTTTATTTTCTTCGGCTTACCTTACATTTGCAGGAATTTAATCCAATATGGAACAACGGCTGAAGTCAAACATAATAAAGCTTTACCTGATAAAGATTGCCAAGTGGTTCATGCTCTTCATGCCCATTATTGTATTGTTTTATCAGGATAACGGGCTCTCCATGCAGGATATCTTTACATTGAAGGCTGTTTATTCTGTTGCCATTGTCGTACTGGAAATCCCTTCCGGTTATTTAGCCGATCTTCTCGGAAGGAAAAGAACTTTGATCATTGGTACTATCCTGGGATTTCTTGGTTTTGTAATCTATGATTTTTCGTTTGGTTTCTGGTCGTTTTTAACGGCTGAATTAGTATTGGGATTTGGGCAAAGTTTAATTTCAGGGGCCGATTCAGCTATGTTGTATGATTCGTTAAAAGCGTTCGGGAAAAAAGATCAATACCTGAAATTTGAAGGAAGAATGGTGTCCATTGGAAATGTTGCCGAAGCTGTTGCAGGAATACTTGGTGGTTTGCTAGCCGAAATAAGTTTAAGAACCCCCTTCTACGGTCAAACTGCTGTTGCTTTTATAGGAATTCCAGCCGCATTCCTGCTGATTGAACCTGTAAGGTATCAAAAAATGTCCAGAATGCGTTTTATTGATATCATAGGCATTGTAAAATATTCCCTTTTTAAATCCCGGCATCTCAAATGGACAATCTACTTTTCTGCCATTATAGGAACCACTACCCTTACCATGGCCTGGTTTGTCCAGCCTTATTTCAAAATGGTAGAGCTTCCGCTTACTATGTTTGGAGTGTTCTGGGCATTATTGAATCTATCTGTGGCAATAACATCCTATTATGCACATAAAATGGAGCATAGATTTGGGCAATACAGGTCGCTGTTATTAATAACTGCATCAATACCTGCTTTATATATTGTTCTGGGAAGTATAAATGCCCTCTGGGGAATTTCAGTCCTGTTTATTTTTTATCTGGTCAGGGGTTTCGCCACACCCATATTAAAAGATTACATTAATCGCCTGACAGAATCGAATATCCGGGCAACAGTGCTTTCCGTAAGAAATTTTGTGATACGTATTCTTTTTGCAGGAATTGGACCGTTCCTGGGTTGGTATACGGATAACTTCACCCTTCTAAGCGCATTAAAGCTAGCGGGTATAACATTTTTAGTTGTTTCAATCACAACAATGATTTTCTTCCTGAAAACCAGG
>CAYFRV010000382.1:0-2662 GCA_964345495.1 uncultured Bacteroidales bacterium
ATGTACATTCAAATAATAATACGATCCGGCACCAAAGCCTCTGCAAAACTTTTCTTTGTCCGGAACATTAATATTTTCAAAATTCAGGGTTAACGTCTGGCCTGCGTGTTTTTTAATATAGTGGTCGATAAGATAATACATCGCGCACAACTGAATCCCTTCCGGAGTTATTGCCGAAAATATCAGGTTGCTTTTCCTGTTAGACTTCAAAAACAAGCAAGCAGCACAAAGCTCATTGTATGAATTATAAGCTACATATATTTCGCCAATACCATGCCTGTATACAAAAGCTATAATCCGCCTGAGCCTGGTTAACTCATCTTTTTTAACCCGGAAAGAGGTGAGCACCTGCTTCTTAATGACAAAATTCAAAAAATCATTCGGATTGATATTTTTAATAATAGAAATCTTGTTTTTTCCGGCTTCTTCTAAAGCAACATTAACATCAGCATCATATTTTTTCCTGAAACGCTCATAAGTTTCTATAAGATCACATTCATAGACAATCTTTGATTTCTGTTTAAAAAGGGCAGGTTTTACTTTATTATACTTATTTAAATTTACATTGAAAGCTTTATAAACAGTGAAAAGTTTATAAAGAAATTCATTAACTATCTCTTCTCTTAATATTTCAGTAGAAAACACGCCAAGCCTGGGTGAAAAAATACTGTTACAGGAATAGTAAAATGGGCCTGTTTTTTTATGCAGAACAGGCATAACGGCACTATAATCATCTTTTATAATGGCATCCCATTCCTCACAAATAATATTAAGATACCAGGAAAATGCATATATGCTGCCATTGTGAGCATTGTTAATACAGTTATCCCACTTGACAAAATTTATTTCTGCATGTTTCAGGTATCGAATATTCAAAGATTTCTCCTTTTCTTATAAACCTTCTTCATCAGCAAAACTGTAGTATTCACCCTGCCCGATAATTACATGATCCAGCATTTGCATCTCCATAATTTGAGCGGCTTGCTTTATTTTGTTGGTCACAGCCTGATCCGACTTGCTTGGTTGCAAATTCCCGGAAGGATGGTTATGACATAAAATCAGCGTAGAAGCTGTTTTCTCAAGCGCCCATTTAAGTACTTTTTTGACATCAACAACGGTTCCTGACGTTCCGCCTTCACTTATGCGCTTTTCATCGATAATTTTATTCGCCCGGTTCATATACACAACCCAAAATTCTTCATAAGATAAATCCTGCATAAAAGGATGAAAACGCTCAAAAATATCCCGGCTCGATTTTATTTGAACTTTGTTTTTGATGTCAGCTATTTTCCGTCTTCGTCCCAATTCTAAAGCGGCTGCAATAGTTACGGCTTTAGCTTCTCCAATGCCGTTATACTGTTGAAATTCATTCAAGGTTCTTCTTCCAAGTTCATTCAAATTATAACTAACATCTTTTAAAATCTTGGTGGATAACTCAACAGCACTTTCTTTTCTTGAACCCGACCCAAGCAGTAACGCTATAATCTCAGCATCGGAAAGCGCCTGCACTCCTTTCTTTAACAATTTCTCCCTGGGCCTGTCTTCCAGTGCCAGATCCTTAATTTTTAACTTTTGTGAATCTTCCATTTTATATGCTCCAATTTTCACTTAAAATTATAAAATATAGTTCGATTAACGGAATGCTTTCATTAAAAGTACAGAAAAATATCCATAAGACTCATATATATTTTTTAAATTCATCAGGAAATGCTTAATTTTAACAGTCAGAAAATAAATTCAACTTTATATAACATTCACTGAACGAACAACCTCATTCAAAAAGAATGAAACTAAAATTACAGCTATGAAAAGAATCATTGTACCGATAGATTTCTCAAACGAAGCCATGGAAGGATTAAATCTTGCAATCACTTTATCCAAAAGCATCCCTTCCATCATTGAAATGGTGTATGTTCAAAAAAACAAAAATGAGTTCTACCACATTGCCCAGGAAAAAGAACAAGAACTGGCAGAAGACAAATTCAAAAAAATACAGGAAGAATACAAATCTAAACTACCAGAAAACACAGAACTCAAATACATTATAAAAAAAGGAAAAATTTACAGGGAAATCGTGAATCAGGCACATTCTTTCAATGACTCTTTTATTGTTTCATCGACTCATGGAGCGTCCGGGTTTGAAAAATTTTTCCTGGGAAGCAATACATTCAAAATTATAACGGCAACGACAAGGCCGGTCTTCACCATTCGTGATACCATTTCACCTAACAATATCAGAAACATTATCCTCCCGTTGGACTCTTCGCACGATACAAGGCAAAAAGTGCCCTTCACTGCGGAAATAGCAAGTTACTGCAATGCAAAAATTCATGTTGTAAGTGTTTGTCAAACGTTAAACAAGGAATTCGAGAAAAAACTTAATGGCTACTCAAAACAAACCTGCGAATATCTGGATAAAGAAAACATTCCTTACGAGACAGATTTTCGCTCGGGTAAGAACATCACAGATTTGACACTGGAATATGCCCAGGAAGTTGGTGCAGACCTGATTTCCATCATGACAGAACAATCTGTGGCTTTTTCGGGTGTTGTCATTGGAGGAAATGCTCAGGAAATATTAAACAGATCGGATTTCCCGGTTTTGAGCAATACGCCAAAGGAACTTTCTATAAAAGGGGGTTTCCGGACACAGGGATATTAA
>CAYFRV010000383.1:0-2655 GCA_964345495.1 uncultured Bacteroidales bacterium
AACAATATCCTAAAAAGGCATTTTACATTTTGTCATAATATATGCTAATTTTATTTCAATAGCTTACATCCTACATATATGCAAATGTAAGAAAATTAGACATAAATAAAATTACATATAGTTTGGTTTTGTCGTATTATATGTTTATATTTGTTTTCTAACATATATAACGACAAACATCATGGATAAGATTGTACTCATTGAAAATCAATTTAATGAAAAAATTGTTGTAACCCTGCCTGAGTTATCACGGCTGTTAAATGTTTCGATCCGTACCATCCAGCGTATAACAAGAGGGTGGGAGACCATCAGGAGCTATGACCATAACGGGTGTTATTTTTCCCTTGAAAGACTGGCAGAATTTAATTCTTATGGCATTTGGGAATATAACAATATCCACTTTTCAAAATTTGGTAATTTGAAAAACACTTTGGTTGCCATTATTAATAATTCAACCGAGGGGATGGATGCCTCGCAGATAAGGGATGTATTGGGAGTGGATACCCGCAGCTTTCTTCACCAATATAAAGATGTCAGCGGAATAAAGCGGGAGAAGCTTGGCGGTAATTATGTATATTTCAGTTCTGATCAGGGGAAATTCCCTGAGCAGCTATCAAGGAGAAAGCAAAACATGGAGGCTTTGGTACATCCTCCATTAAAGGGCACAGTGGCAATAAATGTGCTGGTAGCAACCATTAAACACCCGAACTTTACGGTAGAGGAAATCTCACAATATTTGCATAAATTAGGTACAAAGGTAAAGCCAAAGGCAATACAAGATTTTTTGGGGTTCTACGGCATTGAAAAAAAAACGTCGGATTTAAGGTAGCCCGTTTATTGCGCCAAATCCATGACGATACTGTAGACGATATTAGCCTTACCAATGTATTTGAGTCCCCTCCAATGATCCGGTTTAAAACAACAAAAATGGTGTGTCCAAATTGTAACGTAAAGTTGAAGGCACATCACAGCGATACAAGAAAAATATATAGCCTGCATATCGGGGTATTTAATGCACACAGAACTTTTATGTACTGCCCGGTATGCAATACGGTCTATCCACCTGAAGAACTCGAGGAACTGGTGCCCCAGTTTTCAAATGTAGGATATGATGTCATTGTATTTATAGGAGGGTTGATTTTCCAGAGACACCACACTATTAAAGAAACCTTAGCTGTATTGGAAAGCCGCAATATTTACATCTCATCGTCTGAAGTGGCTTACCTTGCCCAAAAATTTATTATTTATCTGTCCATCATACATTATAAAGCCGGTTTAAAACTAAAAATGCAAATACAAAATAATGGGGGTTATATTCTGCATGTAGACGGCACAAGTGAAGGAGGGAGCCCCCATTTGATCAGTGCTATTGACGAGGTGAGCAATTTTTTACTTGCCAATGTAAAAGTACCGGGAGAAAACAGCGAACAGATTGTCCCTTTTCTTAAGGAAATTCAAGAACAATATGGCGAGCCCCTTGCTATAACCAGCGATATGGGGCGTGCTTTTTTGAGTGCCATCTCAGAAGTTTTCCCTGACAAGCCAAATTATATCTGCCATTTTCATTTTTTGAGAGATGCCGGGAAAGACCTATTGGAAAAGGAATATTCCACTATCCGCAATAAACTGAAAAAATATGGTATCACATCTCAATTGCGTTATCGGCTTCGCTATTATTTTGAAAATAAAGGGGAAAATATCAATGTCTGTCAAATAAACCAGGCAATAGAAACAACAAAGGAAATATCTATTACAGAGAGTGGAACCATTAAACAGATATGCCATGTTTTGATTCTTTGGGCATTGGACGGCAAAAATCATGGAAATGGGTTGGGTTTTCCTTTTGACCGCCCTCATGCAGAGTTTTATAGACGATTATGCCTGTTGTTTGATAAATTGAATACATTTATAACCAAATCCAATAGCAATAGGCATGTGTCAAAAATAATTGAAAAGATTATAGGCGATCTAATGCCTTTGGTCAATGACAAGGAACTAAGGAAAGCATTCACAATATTATCGGAAAAAGCAAGCGTTTTTGATAAATTGCGGCAGGCCCTGTTTATCACGCTGCCAACTACAGACAATGGCTTGAACGACAATGGAGAAAAAATTGATATCGCTACCATTGAGACTAAAGTAAAAGATTTTAAATGGTGGTTGTCCGATCAAAAATATTACTCTGAAAACCAGGACTATCAAAAACTAATCGGGCAAATTGATAAATACTGGGATAAGTTATTTAGCGATCCGATAATTATATCTTCTACAGAAGGTGGTTCTTTTATACTGCCACAGAGAACAAA
Organism: uncultured Bacteroidales bacterium; assembly: GCA_964345495.1. Lineage (GTDB taxonomy): Bacteria > Bacteroidota > Bacteroidia > Bacteroidales > UBA12077 > JAGXLC01. The sequence continues at coordinate 2,307 of CAYFRV010000383.1, forward strand.
TAATATCGTAGAGCAGTTTTTCAGAGGTATCAGAAGAGCCCATAGAAGAAGTACAGGCAACAACTCAATGTGTAAAAAACTACAGACGATGTTTGCCGATACGCCGTTAGTTAAAAACCTTGATAATCCAGATTATATGAAAATTCTACTTGATGGGAAAAAGACCCTGGAAGAAAAATTTGCAGAGATTGACCATAAAAAAATTATCGCAAAAATGGCAGATGCAAAGAAAGTTGAAAGTAAAATACCACGTAGAATCAAAAAATTAATACGAGAAGAGCAAACAATCAAGAAATTATTATATTTGCTAGCTAGCTAATGAAAATCTAAAGGGATTTTGGAATAATAG
>CAYFRV010000384.1:0-2646 GCA_964345495.1 uncultured Bacteroidales bacterium
CCACAGAAATTTGTATTTAACTTGTTTCGAAAGCAGAAGCAAGAGATTTAAAATCGTCTCCTGATGGACTTTGAAAAACGCGTAAGTCGAATTCCGGGACGACAGCAAATATATGGTCAAAAATATCCGCCTGAACCTGTTCATATTGCTTCCATGAATATTCTTTACTGAAGCAATAAACCTGAATAGGTAATCCTCTTTCGTTAGGTTGTAAATGCCTAACCATAATAATATATGGGCGTTTATCATCATGAACTTTGTCAAGCTTTTTCAAATACTCCTCAATATATTTTCTGAAAACGCCCACATTAGTCAACCGTCTTCGCCCTACTGTATCTTCATTATCGATCCCATGTTCTTTATTAAATTTATCTATCTCATTTTGCTTCTCATTAATGTAATCCCGAATCAGTCGGAAACGTTTAAATCTTTGCAACATTTGTTCGTCACAAAACTTAATACTTTTAATATCAATAAACAAAGAGCGGGCTATTCTTCTCCCCTTCATCTCGGTCATTCCTTCCCAGTTCTGAAAAGATTCATGAATAAGCGCCCATGTAGGTATGGTTGAAATCGTTTTATCCCAGTTACGCACTTTTACAGTATTCACCGTTATTTCCTCGACAACTCCGTCTGCTTCCCGGCTGGGCATAGAAATCCAATCACCCGGTTTCACCATTTTATTTGCGGAAAGTTGAATGCTGGAGACAAATCCCAAAATTGTATCGCGGAAAACCAATATCAATACAGCCGCCAACGCACCTAAGCTTGCAAAAATAGCTGTCGGATCTTTCCCGATGAGCCTGGAAAGAATAAGAATACCACCCATAAAATGAAGCACAATTTTGGCAACCTGTATGTAGCCTTTAATCGGTCTTTCCTTTGAAATAGGCAGCGTAGCGTAAATGTCATGTAACGCCGTTAAAAAAGCATCGAGGGTTAACATGACAATTAAAATCATATAGATGAATACACCGCTTTCAAGTACAGATTTTGTCTGTGGAAAATCATCCAGGCCAATTTGTATGAAATAATAAACCACAAGTGCCGGTGCTAAATGGGAAATACGGTGAATAACCCTGCGGCGTAAAAGCATATCATCCCACTTAGATTTAGATTTCCGGATAACTTTTTTTATAGTAACTACCAGAATTTTTTTAGTAATATAATCCACCAAGAAGGCCAAAGCTAAAACCACAGCAACTAATACAATGACTTTAACAAGCTGAGCTGTTTCTGTCCCTATTCCTATACTTTCCATCCATTGCTGAAAAGCTGAAATTAATTCATTTATCATAAAGGAAAATTTTTATTTGTAATTTTCAGCAATAAAATTAACATTAAATAATTACCTATGAAGTATTATTGGCTATTTTTCTTGTTATTATGCTCCAGCGCAACTTTCGGACAAGTAAATTATGAACACTATTTCACTGAAAATGCACTGCGAATTGACTTCCTTCTTGCCGGAGACAGTGAGCAGGAAGAAATATACCTTCAGCATTTGAAAAAAGAGGAACCCTGGGCAGGCACAACAGAACACCTGATAACTCCCTTTGAATATGGAAACTATGCTATAAAAGCGGAAAGTAAAAACGAAAAACTCATCTATTTCAGGGGTTTTAGTACACTATTTGAAGAATGGGTGACTACTGAACTGGCGAAAAGTAAGAAAAGAGCATTTCAGCAAACCATACGGATTCCATTTCCTAAAGAACAAATAACCATCAAAATACAAAAACGAAATTATAATAGCGGCAGGTTCAATACGATTCTGAAAAGAGAAATTGATCCCGGCAGCCATTTTATTATCGATGAAAATCCAAAGCAAGTGAATTACACCACCATTCAAAATAACGGAACGCCTGTTACAAAAGCAGATATTGCCTTTGTAAGCGAAGGATATAGAAAAGAAGATATGGAAAAATTCAGAGCAGATGTAAAAAAAATAACGAGTTATATCTTCAATCAGAAGCCATTCAGCAAGCACAAGGACAATTTCAATATCTACGCTGTTGAAGCTGTTTCTGAAGAACAGGGAACCGATAAACCAGATGAAGATATTTACCGGAATACTGCTCTCAATTCTTCTTTCAATACATTCAATTCGCCGCGCTATTTAACTTCCACCGATACATGGAAAATTAGAGACATAGCAGCAGTTGTACCATACGACCATATTATAATATTGACAAATACAAAAAGATATGGAGGCGGAGGTTTCTACAATCATCTCAGCATCTCTTCGATAGATCATCAATATTCAAAGGAGGTGCTTATTCACGAATTTGGACATGGATTTGCAGGATTGGGTGATGAGTATTACAATTCTGAGGTAGCTTATTCAGAGTTTTACAACTTGAATGTAGAACCCTGGGAACCAAACATTACCACACGGACAGAATTCAGTTCAAAATGGAAAGACTTAATAAAAGAAGACACTCCAATTCCTACTCCACGGGAACCAAAATATTCTGATAAAATTGGGCTGTTCGAAGGCGGCGGATACCTTTCAGAAGGAATATACAGTCCTTATATGGATTGTAGAATGAAAAGCAATATATCCTCCGGATTTTGCCCCGTTTGCCAAAACGCAATTGAAGAAATGATTCTCTATTACACCGGAGAATTGTAGGCGAGTTGATT
>CAYFRV010000385.1:0-2644 GCA_964345495.1 uncultured Bacteroidales bacterium
AATTAACAAGCCACTCAGTTAACTTAATCAACCTAATAACCCAATCAACTCAATTAACTCAATCAACGAACTCAACTCACTACTCACCAAAGGAACAGAAAAAAGCCGCCTGTAGTTAAGCCATTAATAAAAAACTTTCTATATTCGCAAATGTTTAATAACAAAAATTTTAAAACTTTTAGGCATGTATAGAACGCATACTTGTGGCGAATTGAGGATAGATCACATAGGACAAGAAGTTCAGCTTACCGGCTGGGTGCAGCGAATCAGAGAACTTGGCGGCATGAATTTTCTCACACTGAGAGACCGCTATGGCATTACTCAGCTTGTTTTTGATGAAAATACTCCGAAAGATATAAATGAAAAAGTCAACAAATTAGGAAGAGAATTTATAATCAAGGTTTCCGGCAAGGTAGTGGAACGCTCCAGCAAAAATCCGAAAATGCCAACCGGCGATATTGAAATCCAGGTGACTTCTCTGGATATAATAAATAAGTCGGAAGTGCCTCCATTTACTATAGAAGAAGAAACCGACGGGGGAGAGGAGCTCAGAATGCAATACAGGTATCTAGACCTCAGAAGAGCTCCTTTGCAGGAAAATATTCTCTTACGTAACCGAATGGCACAGGAAATCCGAAAATATCTTGATGAAAATTATTTTATAGAGATTGAAACCCCTTTCCTGATTAAGTCAACGCCTGAAGGAGCAAGAGACTTTGTAGTACCTTCCAGGATGAATCCCGGGGAGTTTTATGCATTGCCGCAAAGTCCGCAGACTTTTAAGCAACTGTTAATGATTTCCGGGTATGATAAATATTTTCAGATTGTTAAGTGCTTTAGAGATGAGGATTTACGAGCTGACCGTCAGCCTGAGTTTACTCAGCTGGATTGTGAGATGGCTTTTGTGGATCAGGAAGATGTCCTGAATACTTTTGAAGGATTGGCTAGGTATTTGTTTAAGAAAGTGAGAAATTACAATTACGATGAAAAATTCCCCCGCATCACCTACGATGACGCAATAAGGTTTTATGGTTCTGATAAACCCGATTTGCGTTTTGACATGAAAATTACCGAAATTACTGATCAGGCGCAAGGTAAAGGTTTTAAGGTGTTTGATAACGTTGAATACATTGGTGGTATAGTGGCCAAAGATTGTGCCTCATATAGCCGTAAGCAACTGGATCAACTCACTGACTTTGTGAAAAAGCCACAAGTTGGAGCGAATGGATTGGTTTATGTAAAATATAATGAGGATGGTAGTTTTAAATCGTCTGTTGATAAATTTTTCGATTCAGATAATTTCAAAGAATGGGCTGATAAGATGGGGGCGAAGCCGGGAGATCTGATGTTAATTCTTGCCGGACAGCGAATGCCGATGCTTACAGCTTTAGGTGTTTTGAGACTGGAGATGGGTAACCGGCTTAATTTGAGAGATGAGAACAAATTTGCTCCTGCATGGGTGGTTGATTTTCCATTGCTTGAGTGGGACGAGGAAGATCAAAGATATTATGCAATGCATCATCCGTTTACTTCACCTAAAGATGAAGATATTGAATTGTTTGATACTGACCCCGGCAAGATGCGTGCGAATGCGTATGATTTTGTTATTAATGGCGTTGAAATCGGCGGCGGATCAATTCGTATTCACAGCAAAGAGTTGCAGACTAAGATGTTTTCAGCTTTGGGAATCGGAGAAGAAGAGGCTAACCAAAAGTTTGGTTTTCTTCTGAATGCATTTAAATATGGCGCTCCTCCCCATGGCGGTATAGCATTTGGTTTTGACAGGTGGTGTGCGGTAATGGGCGGATCTGAATCTATCCGGGATTATATTGCTTTCCCAAAAAATAACGCAGGTCGCGATTTAATGATCGATACTCCTGCACCTATATCAGAACAACAATTAAATGAACTAAATATTAAGCTTAAGAAGAAAAAAGAAGAATAATTTTTGAGTTTTTTTCGTTAATATAATATTATTTTTAATCAATTTAAATAATGTTTAAGGCGAATAATAAGAAGATTTTGTTTTTACTTTTGTACCCATTAGTTGGCCGCATTTTAATGACCAATTTTTTATTGATTGTCGTTTAAAAAAAAATAAATAAATTATGTTATTGGTTGAGCAAGACTGCAATAACTATTTTCTTTCCTTTGAAAATATTCGTAAGTTTAATGTTAACAACGCAAGTCAGGTAGAGAGCGAACTCATGGAATATGTTGAGAAGCCTGCTGCTAATGTTGTGTTAAACATGGATAAAATCGCTTTTATTGATAGTTCAGCTTTTGAGACACTTTTGAATGTCTTAAGAAGAGCTAAAATCAATAATACAGCTTTTCATCTGGGCCATGTATCCGATGAAGCTATGGAATTGATAAGGTTGATGGAGTTAGATAAGGTTTTCACTTTTTTTAGTAATTGACTGAAAAGTTGAGAAAAACAAGCAAATGAACGAAATTTAGAATGCAGGAATAGTGTATAATGCATTCTAAATTTTTTGTTCTAAATCTCCTTGATATAGATTCGATTTTTTAACCGTCAGCTAGAAATAGCCAAACCCGAACTTTGTTTTTTTGACCTTTTTGCCTTTTGCTTTTAGCCTTTAGCTTTTGGCAGCGAATTTCCAACATTCCGTCTTGCTATTTA
>CAYFRV010000386.1:0-2633 GCA_964345495.1 uncultured Bacteroidales bacterium
GTACAGTTTTCAATAAACCAACATCTCTTAATCCATTTTCAAAACAGACCTCAACGAATCAATTGACGAATGAAGTTTTTTCGGATTATTAGATGCCAGCTTATTAATATTAATGAGTTTCCACCTAACAGCTGGTAAATCTTTTAGTACCTCAACCGCACAAAGGCTCCAATCCGGTTGACCACTTGCAAAACCAATCAGAAACTCTTTGTCTGTTTTTGTCAGCTTGCTATTTATGTTGGTAATGAGTTTTTCCCTGGTTTCTTCATAATCAGAATAGGTAAATTCTAATTCTGTCATACCAGAAAATTGGGTTTCAAATGCAGACTTCTGATCTTTCAGTTCCGGGTTCAACAATTCATGAATAGGTTTGTAATGACTTACCAGCATGGTAATAACTCCAAGCCGTACATTATCGTCAATACCTTCATTGTCCATGAGTGTTTTAACATCAAACAAATCCCTGGGATGTTGCCGGTCAAGCGCAGCTAATATCTTGCCTCCGAAAAGCTCTCCATGTGAAACAACATTTATGGCAGCAAATTTTCCAAATTCGTTTTGTACCTTTTGATTAATTTGCATCATCCGTTCAGGAGCTATTTTGCCCCTGGTGATACTGTTCACTTCAATCTTTATTTGTGCCCTGTTTAATTGGCAGTTAAGCTTGAGGTCAGTATCTGTTTCTTTGGGTTTAGACAAATTCACATGAATTCCGTTAATAAATTTCTCCAGGTCCATTTTTATCCTCCTTAAAGCAGCTTCGATTTCCTGCAGGGATTCATCCCTGTCTTTTATTGGTAAGAAATGTAAATCCAGATCTACTGACAAACGGGGCATATCCCGCACAAAAAGGTTAATGGCTGTTCCTCCTTTAAGCGCAAATTCTTTTTCCTTCGCAACATAGGGTAAAACCTGTAACAGCAAATCAACCTGCTGTTTATATTTCGATAATATCATAATTCTGTCAATTCTTTTGGTAAGGTTAGTTGGTACTTACTATTGTATACTCCATTTTTGACTATTTGTCTTTCACCACTCCCCAAGTTGATATCTGTTAAATCGATAAATTGTAACCATTGATGATCCGCTTTTTCTGCCATATAGAGAAATAATCTTTTAACTTTTATTGAATTGCAATTTTTTAAAAGCTTCTTAATCAGTTCTGGTTGTAGGTTTACAAGTCCTTCCATTAAATAATAGCACTCCACCAGGTCTATATTTTCTGGTGCAAGGTATAAACACTCCATTATGGCACGTTCCGGGGAAGAGATTTGGAGTTTAGTACCAATGTATTCATAATCTATGAGTCCAGCATCATAACTGAGAAATGAAGTTTGTTTGTGCTCTATTTCTTGTTTCCAGTCATATTGTATAAACCAGGTAGGAAGTTTGACTTTATAGGGTGAAAAAAGATAAACTTTGTACTCATTTATTCTCAAGTAGTGAGATAATCCAAGTATCTCCAAAGCTGTAAGTGCACCAACATGGACCTGAAAGCCTGCTTGTTTTTGTATAGCGCTTATGCCGGCGTACCATTCCACCTCATCTTCAAACCTTTTATACGCTCCTCTTCCAAGGGGTGTCAGCCAGCCATTTTTAACATATTCCTGTCTTAAGCTTCTTGAAATACCCATTTGTTCCAACCACCCGGTTAGCAGGATAGTGCCTGGTTCAAGACTTTTAATCAGCTTCTTTAATTTTAACTCTTTTTGCACAGTCTGAATGTACTTTTAAAGACAAATATAAAGAAAATATAAATATCCTGGTAGATTTAATGTATGTTTTCTTTAAAAATATCATTTTTTGTACATACAAAATGTACATATAAGTCTAATTTTAAAGAAAGTTTGTCTTTCAAATCAGGGGGCAAAAAAATATTTATCACAAAAAGAAAGGCCTCCGTTAGGAAGCCTTTCCACCTTCGAAATGAAACCCTCATCCACAAAATGTAGACAAAAGCCCATGGATAAGGCAGAGGGTTCCATGGGTTTAAAATCTTAAAATGTCAAGATTGACGAAAACAAATTAATGACAATCAAAACGTTAAAAGAACTTTATCCAAATGAATTGTCTCTACTGACTACTCACCTTCAACAGCAGCCTGAGAAACAGCGGTCATGACTGCACCGGCAACGGTAACATATTCTGCTACAGTCACAATGGCTACAGGAAGAGAAACTGATGCAGATAATACAGCGCCACCGGCTGCAGTTAAACACAACCCAATCGTTCGCAATGTCTTGAAAAATTTGGGTGTCCGTCTTTGGATTTGTAAAAGGAAATATCTCCGATAGTTCCTTCCAATTTGATAATACCTTTTTGTCGTGCCATAATAAAAGATTTTTAGGATTTAAAATCAAATATATATTAATGTAGGCTAGGAGGGAAGTGCCTTGTTCCGCTAATGAACAAACATGCAGGATTTTGCCGTTTGTTCTGGTATTATCCCAATTCTTGCATTAGAATGTTTAAATGAAAATAGAAAATGCAAAGGATGTAAGTCGGATTACCGGTAAAAGCGAAAGATACGGCAGGAAACTACTCAAAACAATCAAGGAAACCAATGAAAAGGAAGGCCATCAATTTGTGAGTCTGGAAGAGTTTTCTGATTATACCGGACTGCCGGTAGAGCT
>CAYFRV010000387.1:0-2624 GCA_964345495.1 uncultured Bacteroidales bacterium
AACAAAGGCCGCCAAGCGGTTCCAAACCGCTAGGCGGCTTCGGCAAGAAACAATTGAACAATTGAGCAATGGAACAACAAAAATCACTTCACTTCATATTCATCCTCAGCAAACAAATTCAAAAGCTTAAATGCATTTTCACGCATATTAAATAAGTTTGACTGGTTGGATAGCACTACAACATCTATACCCGTAGCAGGAAAGTGCAGGATAATATGCGTGTTGCCGGAACTAAGGCCTCCGGAATAAAAATACTTACTCCCGCTATTAAAACCCTGTTTCCAACCGTATCCCAAGAATTCTTTTTGTCCGCGTACAAAATTAATTCTTTTAATACTGCTGAGTGTTTGTTTAGGAATTAATACATCTGTCCTCCAGGCTTTCATCCATTTCTCCATGTCATTCAGACTGGAATAAATGCCATTGGTACCCGGAATATAATCATCAACGCTGAGTGTTACTTTTTCATATTGTTGGTCCTGTAAACGGCGATACCCAACAGATTTATCAGGGACACTAAAAAACCATCCTTCTCTGTAAACTTTTGAGTTATCCATTCCCAGCGGCTTAAAAATGTTCTTATTTACAAATTTATGGAATGAAGTTTCTATCGTATTATTAACCACAGAAGCCAACAAGGCAAAATTTAAAGCATTCCAGTTTGATTTCTTTCCGGGTTTATATTTTAGTTCTTCGTGGGTTTGTAAAAGGTTTATTAAGTCACCCTGGTCTTTTATATCCTTTTGAAAATCGCTTCTTGAAAGCAAAGTTAACCCCGAATTATGTTTCAGCAGATTTTGAATGGTTACCTGATCATAAAAGGCAGGAAGCTCTGGAAAATGATCGGTTAATGAAGATTTAACGTCCAGTTTTTGTTGCTCTTTCAACATCAAGGTACTCATCACCACAAACTGTTCGGATAGTGTGCCCAGATTATAATTTGTTGCTGGTGTGGCTTTCTTGTTTTCTTCAAGATTCGCATAGCCATAAGCCTTTTTAACAACAGTTTGCCCGTCTTTTATAACAAGAACGCCAACACTTGGGGTATTTTGCCCGTAATATGAGCTCATTATGCTATCTGCCTTATTCTCCTTTGACTGCGAATAAGCCTGGGATGCACAAAAAATAACTGCTAAAAATCCAAGTATAATTTTCTTCATTATAACATCCTTTTTTTGAACCACATAAGGCATATAAGGTCATATAAGTTTTTATTAAATTAATGAACCATATAAACCGGCATGAATATATTATTCCTTTCGCGGATGATTTCCGCAGTATGTATCTATCATTTTTTTCGCTCTGTCAAAACCATAGTCAAGGGCTTTATAGAAATCCTGGCACCCATTGGCAAAGTTGTTTTGGGATATCTTTGAAATTCCCCGATTGTAATAAGCCATGGCAAATGTTGAATCTATCGAAAGTGCTTTGGAATAGTCTTCAATTGCCTCCTGATGCTGACCTTGTTCGCCTTTAGCTAACCCTCTGTAGTTGTACGCCTGTGCATACTCAGAATTATTTTCAATGGCTTTTGTATAATTTTTGATCGCTTCTGAATGATTTTTTGTTTTTGAATGCACCAAACCCAATAAGAAGTAGGCTTTCGCATAATTCTCGTTCAGACGAATCGCCTCTTCCAGACTGGTTTTAGCATTACCAAACCTATTCAGATGCATTTGAGCCAATCCCATATTCAGCCAGACTTTAGGTGTTTCGGGATCAAGCTTCGTTACTTCAGAAAAATCTTCAACTGCTTTCTTGTAGTCTCCTTCTTCAGAATAGCAATGAGCACGGTAATAGAGTGCATCGCGATTTTGATCATCGTAATTCAGAGACTTTGTAAAATCCGGAATTGCTTCTTTATAATTTTCCAGCAAAAAGTGTAAGTATCCTCTTTGATAATATAGCTCCTTGCTTCCTCCTGAAAGTTCTATCAATTTACCATAATCATCTATAGCCTGACGGTAATTTTTCAGTTCTGACAGCGCCTCTCCTCTCTGTTCATATATGTCTTTGTTCTCCATTCCAAGCTCAAGGGCTTTTGAATAATCTTCCACTGCTTTTTCTTTTTTATCCAGTTCCCGATAAGCAGCACCTCTTAAAAAATAAGCCTCAGACAAACTGCTGTCGATCTCAACAACACTAGATAAATCTTCTATAGCACGATTGTATTTTTCACGATTATATTGAATCTGGGCACGATTAAAATATGCTTCTTTCATTTCAGGGTTATATTCTATGGCAGCAGAAAAATCCTCAGTAGCTTTTTGAGTCTCATTCATTTCATTATAAGTTAATCCCCTGAAATAATAAGTGGTCGCTTGTTCTTCATCCAGGGAAATAGCCTTTGTATAATCAGAAAGCGCTTTCTCGTAATTCTGAAGGGAATCATAAGCTAACGCCCGGCCTATATAATAAGCGGGTTGAGATTTGTTTAGCCAGATGGCACGGTCAAATTTTTCAACGGCAGCTTCAAACTTTGCTGAATCATGCAAAGTCTCGGCATTTTTATAAGAGATATCCGCCAATTTTGGTTTAAATAAGAAAAACAGTCCAACTAACAAGGCCAGGATAATAATCAGTAAACCCCATTTTTTCATGGCATTATAATTTTATGGTTATAA
>CAYFRV010000388.1:0-2623 GCA_964345495.1 uncultured Bacteroidales bacterium
ATGAATTACAGGTTTTAGTTTTGTTACCTGAAAATATATACATTACCGGCTGCAGACCTCCATCTAAGTGTAGCCGGCAACAGTTAAATTCTTTGGGATATGTTTTGTATATGCATTACTGATTAACTGAAGTTTCCCAGCTGGATAATCAGCTAAATAACAGCATAAAAGCACTGCAATGATTCCTTAAAAGAACAGAATGGCATATAGTATCTCTAAAATTCTTTCAGCATTTCCTTTCATTATTTATACAAAATCGTTATTTTAGCTTAAGAAAATAAATAATTATCTATCAATCAAACTCATTTCTAACCCGAAAATATTTTGGTATGCGCAAATTAACTTATAGTACAGTAATTTTATCGATTGCAATGTTGTTTCTGGTGCATTGCAACAAGAAAAAAGAAGAAGGTTATACAATTAGAGGAGAAGTAAATGGCTTTAAAGATAGTACAATGCTGCTTCTTAGAGATTCAAAAAAAGAAAAAACAATCGACTCCACCTATATTGTAGAGGGGAAATTCGAGTTTCAGGGACAAGTTGAGGAACCAAGAACAATGATGGTTTTCACAAAATTTGAGAAAGGGAAAAGGCCTGTTTACACATCATTCTGGGTTGAGAATTCTACCATAAAATTAAAAGGGGATGCTGACAATTTTAAATATGCTAAAGTAACCGGCTCTAAACCTCAAAAAAAAGCAGATATTATAACCCAAAAAGTAAAACCTTACTTTGAAAAACGGGATAGTTTAATTCAAGAGTTTCGTAAAATGAGAAAAGAAGGAGCTGATCCCGAAAAACAAACCAAAATACGGAATGAAATCCGTAAAGCAGATAGCATTCGCTCTAAACTAGAGATGGAATTTATAAAAACCCATACTAATAGTTATGAAGCGCTACAACGTCTAACAAACAAAAAAAATTCCATTTCCGAAGACACTTTACAAAAGCTTTACGAAAGCATGAAGCCTAAATATCAAAAGTCAAGCTATGGGCAAGTTATCTCAACATACCTGAAAGTTGAGAAGGCAAAAATCGGAGAACATTTTATAAACTTCAAAGCCAATACAATGAAAGGCGATTCTTTCCAGTTGTCTGAAATAAAAGATAAGTATATTATCCTTGATTTCTGGTCTCCGGGTTGTGGTTATTGCCGAAAAGCAAATAAGTTTTTCGCTGAAAAATATTCCGGGCTCCAAGACAGCATTGAAATTGTTGGCTTTGCCTTAAGTAAGAATAAAGACAGAATTGAAAAAGCAATTCAGGAGGATAATATTCAGTGGACTGTTGCTTCTACTTTTAAGGGAATGGATGGAGAGATTGCTTTAAAATACGAAATAAGAGGTGTCCCCACATTTTATATAATTAGTCCTTCCGGTAAAATCATAGAAAAGTTAGTCGGATTTTCCACGGAGCAATACGAAAAAATAATGGCAACAATCGAAAATCACAAAATATAATTTATGTGTTATGCATAATCTATTACAATTATATAGTTTTTATTAAAAAATATATTGATATGTTACACAGATTTCTTTATACGCTATGTATACTCATTGCTACCGTTATGGTGGCGAAGGCACAATCCGCAGATTGTAAAGTACTTCATCCGAAACTCGATAGTTTCTATACCGGTCAATGCAAAAACGGACTAGCTCATGGCAAAGGAACTGCCATTGCAGAAGATATTTATCAGGGTGAGTTCAAAAATGGCTATCCATCAGGACAAGGAAAATATATCTGGGAAAGAAACAATAAGAGAATATATAAAGGCCACTTTAAAAAAGGTAAGTTCCATGGCAAAGGGAACCTTATTTTTAAAAAAAACAATGAAAAAGATAGTATAGTAAAAGGCAAATGGAATAACGGAGAAATGACAAAACGGATAACAAAAGAAGAGCCTTATAAAATAATACGACAAAAGAGTATTAACAAAGTTAATATTTATAACGAAGGAGCTGGCAACGCCGTTTATATATATTTCAAACGTTATGGTGGTAGTTCAAGTGACTATTACCTACAGACTGTTGATGTAAGCAGTGGTTTTAAAAGATTAGATTCCAATCCTATAGAAGTAAAAGAAGCTGAGTTTCCGTTTAATTGCGATATATATTTCAGAGCACCGAATGCCCTTGGAGCAAACATTCACGACTGCAGAGCAGAATTTACTATAAATAAACCAGGGAAATATAGAGTGATAATCAACTATTAATCCTAATCAGACAATTTCCGGAAAACAAATTAAGAGGTAGATGTGAATTTAAAATTAGTAAGCAGCCAAAATATACGAAATGTTAAGGGTGGATTAATGATTTTAAGGAATTCGCATTTGACCAACCAAATGATTTTTTAGTTCTTAATTTAGATTTCAACAATTTTGTAACCTCGTTTTTGGATAATTTTAGTTGATTACGGTGTAATAAATCATCGCACAACCCTGGAACAATCTAACAATTAAATTTTAAATATTTTTAAAAGCGCCCAGGTTGAAAACAAAAATTCTCCAATAGGCAAGAGGGGGGACATAAAGCACAATAAAGAAATGAAAAACTTTAATTATGTTTCCCCTTCATTCTTCATTTTTTCATAAATCTCACTGATTTTCTCTGCATATTCTTCGGGA
>CAYFRV010000389.1:0-2616 GCA_964345495.1 uncultured Bacteroidales bacterium
TTTTATCCGAATACAAGTTTGTATCAAATAGCAGGACAATTAAGATATGTTGAATATACTGCCCAGAAGAATGGGAGGAATCATCGGATTTCTGCGGTGGATAATTCAGAATACCTCCAGGAGATCTTAAATGTAGCTAGTAATGGTGCCTATTTAGAGTCTTTATCTGAAGCATTGGTTGACGATGAAATAACGAAAGAGGAAGCAGATGCTTTTATAGATGAACTTGTAGACAATCAGATATTGGTTAGCGAACTGGATCCCAATGTAACAGGGACATACTTTTTTAATGTGTTGAAAAACAGGATTCAACAACTTGATGGTTCAACTGGTTTTGTGGAAACTTTTGCCCATGTGGATGAGAAATTAAATGAAATAAATAATGAGCCAATTGGTTCTTCTCTTAATCAGTATAATTCATTAACCGAAATTCTGAAAAATTTTGATACCAGGTTTGAGCAAAAATACCTTTTTCAAACAGATTTATACATTCCCTTAAAAAAGCAAAGTTTAAGTTCCTCAATAAAAAAGTCTTTACATCATGGTATAAAATTATTGAATAAAATTTCATCGAAATCTGCTCAAAATCAGGTTTTTGATGAGTTTAAGAAGGCATTTGCTGAACGTTTTGAGGAAGAAGAAGTATCCCTTTCATTTGTTTTTGATTCCGAATTAGGAATTGGATACCGTCAGAATAATTCAAGTGTTGCCGGGGATGTTACACCCTTGGTTGATGACTTGCAATTGCCAGCCAGGCCTCAAGGAATCCAATATGAGGTTACGCCTTTTGGTAATTTTCTTCTTGATAAATATACTGAGGCTTTGAAGAATGATTTGTATACTGTTTCAATAAAAGATAAAGAGATGGAACATTTAGGTTTAAGAGAGAATTGGGATCAATTACCTGCAACTTTTTCTTCCATGGTAAATATTTTTAAAGAAGGAGATGATACAAAAATATTAATTAGATCTGCTGGTGGACAAAGTGCAGCCAATCTATTGGGTAGATTTGGGTATATGCATTCTGCTCTTTATGATCATTTGACAAATATTACAGAAACGGAAAGCTTAATTCATAATGACAAAGTGCTTGCTGAAATAGTCCATCTGCCTCAATCCAGAACTGGAAATATTCTTTTTCGCCCTATCCTACGAAATTATGAAATCCCTTATTTAGCTCAGTCATCAGTTGATGGCTCAAGACAGTTACCTCTTGATGATTTAACACTATCTTATAGAAACGGGAGAATTCTTCTTAAATCAAAAAAATTAAATAAAGAGATAATCCCAAAATTGTCAAATGCGCACAATTTTTCGGCAAACTCTTTACCTATTTACCATTTTCTTTGCGATTTGCAAACACAAAATACTAGAAAAGGAATGGGTTTTAATTGGGGCATGTTATCAAATAAACTTGGTTTTTTACCACGTGTAGAATATGATAACATAATATTAAGCCGGGCAACTTGGAATTTAAAATATGCTGATATAGAACTTTTTTATAAAATAGATAATGATGATGATCTGGTAGCAAAAATGGAAGAATTCATAAATCAATGGAATATGCCCCCGAGGGTGGCTCTTGTAGAGAGCGATAATGAATTATTCGTAGATCTTGCCAGTCCGATATTTATTAGAATGTTACTTGATACGCTAAAAAAACGAAAAACATTTCAGCTAGTTGAATTTGTTCATTCATCTGAAAATGCTATTTTAAGCGATGAAGAAGGAAATAAATACATGAATCAGTTCGTATTTGCTTTTTATAAAGATGAACAAGAAGAGAAAAAATAATATGTTACAAAGAAAATTTTTTACAGGAGATGAATGGTTGTTTTATAAACTTTACACAGGCCCTAAAACCGCTGATAAAATAATAACCGGTGTGATTTATCCGGTAGTGACGAAATTATTGAAGGATAATTTAATTGACAAATGGTTTTTTCTTCGGTATGGTGATCCGAAGTATCATCTCCGGGTTCGGGTACATATACCAGATACCAGAAATATTGGATTTATAATTAATGCGTTAAATCATTCTATGAAAACTCCATTTCAAAATCAATTTATATGGAATGTTCAAACAGATACATACAATAGAGAAATTGAAAGATATGGCAGCAATACAATGGAAATAGCCGAGAGTTTGTTTTTTTATGACAGCGATATGATTTCCAGAGTTTTAAATGTTTTGGATGGTCCTCATGAAGAACTTTATAGATGGTTATTTTCTGTTAAGGCTATTGATCAACTATTAAGCGACTTTAAATTTCAGATTTCTGAGAAACATGAACTATTAGAGTCTTTAAAGAATGGTTTTGGAAGGGAGTTCGGAATGAATAAGTCGTTGAAATTACAACTGGATAAAAAATTCCGAAAAGAAAGACCTAATATAAACCGGATATTGAAAGGAGACCAGGAGTTTAATTCTTTTTATAAATTGCTAGCAAATAAATCAGAAAATATTAAATACCTGGTTGAACAAATTTTTACATTCAATGAAAACAAAGAATTAAATCCTCCCTTGAATGATTTAATGAGGAGTTATATTCATATGATGTGTAACAGGCTTTTTAAATCTAAACAGCGACTTCATGAATTAGTAATCTATGATTT
>CAYFRV010000390.1:0-2612 GCA_964345495.1 uncultured Bacteroidales bacterium
TTTTTAAAAGGAAAATCTCTTGCCATTGCCTGCCCCAAACTTGACTCGAATAAAGAGGTCTATGTTCAAAAACTTATATCACTGATTAACGATGCAAAAATCAATACAATAACAGTAATGAAAATGGAAGTGCCCTGTTGTGGCGGAATTTTACAAATGGCACAGATGGCCCTGGAGAATGCACAACGTAAAGTTCCTGTCAAATCAATTACTGTCAGCATACAGGGAGAAATACAAAGTGAAGAATGGATATAACATAATTACTATACAACTATATAATTTAGAAACACAAAAAAAGGAATAACTATGGATCAAAAAATGTTTTGTTTTCAATGCCAGGAAACTGCCAAAAACACAGGCTGCACAGTAAAAGGCGTATGTGGCAAATCTGATGAAGAAGCCAATTTAATGGATCTTCTTGTTTATGTTATTAAGGGAATATCTATTTATTCTCAAATGGCACGTCAAAATAACGTTAGTTACGATAAGGAAACAACCGACCGTTTTGTAATCGATGGCCTATTTGTTACCATCACAAATGCCAATTTTGATAAAAATGCCATTATTGAGTATATTCGAAAAGGGTTGGATATCAGAAATGATATCAAATTAAAACTGAACGAAGCAAATGTAGATTACAACAAGGATGAACTACATGATGCAGCAACATGGCAAGGCTTCACGCCGGAGGAATTTGAACGGAAAGGAACTGCCATTGGCGTTCTGGATACTGAAAATGAAGATATCCGTTCATTAAGGGAGTTAGTAACCTATGGTCTAAAAGGCATAGCAGCCTACGCAGAACATGCTCATAACCTTGATCACAAAAATGAAGATGTGTATAACTTCATTCAGGATGCACTTGTTGCCACTACCAATGACAACCTGGGTGTAGATGATCTCATCCAATGGGTAATGGATACAGGTAAGCATGGTGTTGACGTAATGGCATTGCTGGACAAAGCCAATACCAGCGC
Organism: uncultured Bacteroidales bacterium; assembly: GCA_964345495.1. GTDB lineage: Bacteria > Bacteroidota > Bacteroidia > Bacteroidales > UBA12077 > JAGXLC01. The sequence continues at coordinate 978 of CAYFRV010000390.1, forward strand.
TTATGGACACCCGGAAATCAGTGAAGTAAACATTGGCGTAGGAGATCGTCCAGGTATCCTTATCAGCGGACATGATATGAAAGACATGGAAGAATTGCTGGAGCAAACCAAAGGCACAGGGGTAGATGTTTATACTCATAGTGAAATGTTACCGGCAAATTATTATCCTGCTTTTAAGAAATACGATCATTTTGTTGGTAATTACGGCAATTCATGGTGGAAACAAAAAGAAGAATTTGAAAGCTTCAATGGCCCTATTCTGTTTACAACTAACTGCATTGTTCCTCCTTCAAATAAAGCGACTTACAAAGAGCGGATTTATACTACTGGTGCTGCAGGACTGGAAGGTTGTACTCACATTCCGGGAAGAGAAAACGGCAAACCTAAAGATTTCTCTCAAATCATTGAACATGCAAAGAAATGTGAGCCTCCGAAAGAAATTGAAACCGGAAAAATCGTAGGCGGATTTGCTCACAACCAGGTAGAACAACTCGCAGACAAAGTAGTAGATGCGGTAAAGAACGGAAGCATTAAGAAATTCTTCGTTATGGCTGGTTGTGATGGCCGCTTCAAGAGCCGTGAGTACTACACAAGGTTCGCTGAAGAGTTGCCACAGGATACTGTGATTCTTACAGCCGGTTGTGCAAAATACCGTTACAACAAGCTTGAACTTGGCGATATCGGTGGAATTCCACGAATACTCGATGCGGGGCAATGTAACGATTCCTATTCACTGGCAGTAATTGCTATGAAATTACAGGAAATATTCCAGATGAATGACATCAACGAATTGCCGATTGAGTACAACATTGCATGGTATGAGCAAAAAGCAGTTATTGTATTGCTTGCACTGCTTTATCTGGGTGTCAAGGACATTAAGCTTGGCCCGACATTACCGGCCTTCCTGTCACCTAATGTAGCAAATGTATTGGTTGACAAGTTTGGTATCAGTGGAATCAATACTGTTGAAGAAGACATAAAAGCGATGATGGCTTAATTTTAAACTAAAATCAACTTAATTAACCCTGCTGTATTTACTTATTGCAGGGTTAATTTTAACAATACAAAAAACATTTTATATGAAGATTACAAAAATTTCAGAAGCAGAACCAAGGAAAAACCCACACAATGTTGATGCCAGGAAACTATACGATTCCGAACATGCCATGGCAACACATATCACACTAAAACCGGGGGAACAGCTAAAAAAACATATAACACCTGTTGATGTGTTTTTTGTTGTGCTGGAAGGAACCGGTATAATTGAAATTGGTGATGAGAAACAAGAAGTGGAAAAAGATACGTTAATTGACAGTCCCGCTAAAATTCCTCATTGCTGGTATAATGAAAGCAATTCAGATTTAAGAGTTCTGGTTGTGAAAGTACCAAAACCGACAGAAGGTACGAAGATTTTATAGGCGGCAGGATGAAAGTTTCAGGTTTCGCGTTTCGGGTATGACAATGTGGCTCGCTGTTGAAATAGCAAAGGAAGAGTGGGCGAAGAAGTGAAGTGGCGACCGGCGAAGGTGCAAAACTCCGGGAAGCAATAAAATAGGGTGAAGCAAAGCGAAACCCTATGAAGAAAAAAACTACACACCATTGAGCTCTGAAAGAGCGAAATCTATTTTATTAGAA
>CAYFRV010000391.1:0-2606 GCA_964345495.1 uncultured Bacteroidales bacterium
ACGAATAATCATTAAAACTGAAAAATGTGATATTACCGGGAATGCTTTCAAAAGTATCTAAAAATGTACTTTGGAACTTCAACAGAGATGAGAAGAAAATCTATCTAACCTTTGATGACGGACCTACCGGGGAATTAACCAATTGGATTCTGGAGACATTAGAGCGCTATCATGCAAAAGCCACATTTTTCTGCCTGGGAAAAAATGTAGAATGTTTTAAAGCTCAATATCAAAAAATCCTGGATTCTGACCATGCTGTCGGGAATCATACTTATAATCATTTAAAAGGGTGGTTCACAAAGAATCAAACATATTACCAGGACATTGAAAAAGCCGGCGCGCTTATCCACAGCAGATTGTTCCGCCCGCCGCATGGCAGGATCAAATTTTCGCAAAACAATCATCTGAAAAAAAACTATAGAATTGTCTTGTGGGATATACTAAGTAAAGATTATAGCCCAAACTACAACCCTGAAAGAATTATTCAGCGCATTATTCGTCACTCGCAACCAGGCTCGGTTGTTGTATTTCATGATTCAAAACAAGCTGAAAAAAACTTAAAACATGCTCTGCCCGCAATTCTCGAATATTATCACAACAAAGGTTATATTTTTTCATCCATTCCGTATTAACAAAGCTGAATTGCCTGGAAAGCCAATTTAAAGGAAAGGAGGTTGTCCAAAAAGGAAATAAACAATATTTTTTGCAACTTTTTTTTAGTCTCAGGACGATAGTTGCTGAAAACTTTCGACAGGAATAAGGTATAAAAAAAGGTATGCTGTATTTTTCATTCTTAAGTCTGTTCGATACGTTTATGCCTGATCCGTTTAAATAAATCCCCGTGTCGGGATCTTTCCTCTTCCAAATCATAATCATCCTGTAATCCAAGCCAAAATTTTGGGGTGTTTCCAAAAAAGGCACTTAGCCTTAATGCAGTGTCGGCTGTTATCCGCCGCTTCCCCTTTATTATCTGAGAAATCCGTGTCTGGGGAATCCCTATTTCTTTTGATAAACGGTAGGCACTAATTTTCATCGGATCAAGAAATTCATCTTTTAAAATCTCGCCAGGATGTATATTGGGTAATTTATCCATTTTTCAATCCTCCTCCTTATTTGTGATAATCTACAATTTCAACTTCATGGGCATGATCATTCTTCCATTTGAATACAATTCTCCATTGATCATTTATCCGAATACTGTAATAATCTTTTGATTTTCCCTTTAATCGCTCCAATCTATTCGATGGCGGAATTCTTAAATCGGATATATTTTGAGAGTTATTCAGCATCCTCAATTTTCTCCGTCCGGTCTTTTGAATCTCTATCGGAATCTTTTTTGCCCGATTCCCCAGCCATATATCTTCTGTATCCTTTGATCCAAATGAAACAATCATGCTTTCTCATTACGTTACTAACGCCAAAGTTAAGTAATTTATTTTACAACCTCAACATTTTAAGGTTAGCTTTTCATCCATTCCACCTCAGTAAACCCTGAACTGCCCGAAAAATCAATAAAAACGGGCGCAGCAGATAATAAAGAAAAAACAAATTATCCGGGAGTCTTACCATTTCCCAGTCTGTAAAATGGGTACGCAGACGAAACAGAAGCGAAAACCTGTATGTCCGGCTATCACGTATATGCCATTTGTAGAAAAGCAAAGGAATTTTTTCCAGATTCAATCTACTGCCGCCCCTGGTCATGCTTTTCAGGGGAGTTTTATAAAAAAGGGAATTCCTGAAATCTTCGTTTTTTATCAATGATTCATCTACATCAACATCAAAAATAGCGTCAGCTAACAAAAAAGCCTGGTTTACTGGTTTTGTAAGCTGAAGTTTGCCTGCCAGTCTGAACACCTCCTTCTGTTGTTGATCATTTGCCTGCTCCAGCAACGACGAGAAATCTTTAAGCCAGGTTAGTCTTGCCCATTTATGAACAGAACCATGAACTGCGAGGTACAAAAGATAATGTTCGTAACTGAGCGTATTGATCTTGTGCCCATTTAAATCAACTTTAATGCTGGACTTGTATGCTTCTTTAAAAGACAAAGGAAGCAAAGAAAAGGGATTCGTAATATTCCAGTGCAGTTCAATCACCACTTTCTCATCTTTATGAACATAGGTATAGTGATGACTTATGGTATAATTTTTTTTCTTTTGTTTTGGAGTAAGCGTTAATCGGGGATTGACTCTTATAAATCCCGCTTCGGATAGCGCTTCATGGCTCTTCTCTATATGTTCTAAAGGTACCCAAAAGTCTAAATCCACTGAGTGTTTGACAAGCGGATCGCCATATAGCATTTGGGACAACACCGGGCCTTTAAATGCAATATACGGGAGATTCCACTTTTCCAGTTTTTGCGAAACAAGAATTAACTGACGCACGAATGTTAACGTATGCCTGCTGTGCTGCTCGTATTGGTTTTTCAATCGTCTTTTTGATTCAACACTTACTTTAGCTGATAAGGTGTTGTAAATATAACCGATTAACTTGTGCCTGGAAATCAACTTAAGCAGCTCATCTTCATTAATCGATCGATTCTCCTGGTATTGTGAGTCCTCTGATTTTAATACATCGATCAGAAATGACAGTTCAGGCGGATAAGTTT